>CAIOJS010000297.1 GCA_903858655.1 uncultured bacterium
CCGAGATAAAAGCATGGCTGAAGCAACTTCTGGCTATACAGCCCAAAGAAGTGATGATTTATTCTTTAGATCGTCGCCCTCCGCTTGCTTTGCTTGAGAAAATTATGGTGCCACAATTGGAAGTGATAGCCGAAAGGGTAAGACAATTAAATATCAAAGCTAGCGTTTATTAACATGGAATATAATTGTATATGCAACGCTATGAACCTAAAATATTAATTGCACTTGGAGAAGCAGTAACTGGCAATAAAAAAGTCTTTCGTTGGCTTGCCGAAAATGGTTATGCCGAATTAACAGCTCTATCCAACTGCATTAATTCTGACAACGAAGCTTTCTATTGGCTTTTACGAAACGGTTATCCCGAATATGCTATTTTAAGTAATGCAATGGATGGGTATGATGATGCTTATATATGGCTAAAAAAGCACAATTTGAAATTTTATATTGTATTTGCCGATGCTTGTCGTAATCAACCTAGAGCTATTGCCTGGCTCAAAAAAAACAATTTGGAAGTTTTCAATCATCTGGCATCAAAAATATATGAAGTTCTTGAGAAGCAGCGCCGCGATTCGTATGACTATCACAAAATCCGCATGAGCTAGCGCTTTTCCTATTTCTTGTTTTTATAAAGGCTCACATATTCGTCAGAATATATCTTCAATGGATTGCTTTTTAAATAGAAGAATAATTTTTTATCGCACTCATTATTTATTGTGTCAAGTCTTCCCATAATAAATATATAATCAATAATATGATTACTTGAAACGGATATTTGTTTGGAAGGAAAACATGAACTTAAACTATTTGATGTGTCAATAATCATTTTGGGCAGTTGTTTATCATTCCATACCAAAGGAAAATATTGTTGGTCACATTCACCATTATCCAAAATAACAACAGATTTATCAGTACCTAAATATTTTGAAAAGTTAGAATGCAACCAGTTTTCAGAACGGTTTATGGTCAACACAGTACTGTTGTTGTCAATATACTTTGAAGGATAATAGCATTGCATCGCAGTTTGACTGAGAGATGAAATAATTTTATCGCGATAGCTAATGAGCTTAAAACCATAAAACAACGTTATGCAGATGGCACCTAACAAGATATATTTATGAATATTCTGCAAACCAAGCCAGACAATATAAAAAAGAAAAAATAACAATAATATCCGCAGTGAAAAATATCCTGCCCAACCATCCGAATTAGGCAAAACAAAATAGCCCAAAAGCATAGTTCCACTTAAAAAAATCCAGAAATCATATTTATTGAATACACATGCTAGCTCTTTTATGTTTTCTTTAAATGTCTTTCTAAACCTAATATGTAAATTAATGAACCGTTTAAGAAGTGCAATAATAGTTAATGCAATCAAGACATAAAATATTTTACCTGTCGTTATGGCTTCATCCGGCTGCACAAATCCGATAATGGGTTCTATGACTTTAATATTGCGCAACATCTCCGCTTTAGGCAAATATTCATTACTTGACATAGGCTTATTGGAAAAGAGAAGAAATGCCGAATAGCCAGTGACCCCAAAACAAATAAATACAACAAGGACTTTATAGAAGAGTGTTTGGAAATACAAAAGTATCTTTTCTTTTTTTGCAATCATCTTCTGAGTTTCATCAATAAATAGTAATATAAGCATTGTAGGAAAGAGAATTCCATAGATTAAAATATGCGAAAAGTAAGTAAGTGTAATCAATACAAACAGTCCGAAAATTCTTTTATAATTCAACTTATCTTTTATTCTTACCCAATATCCCAGAGTAAAAAACAAAAAAATCAAAGCTATAGAGAAGTTATAAAATCCCAGAAAAAACATATAAGAGTAACAAAAAGGGAAAATCAGATAGGATGCCAGATAATTTTTAGGTGACAAGGTTTTTATCAAATACCTAAATGCAAACGGCAACCCTATCAAATAAGATAGTAGCAATACCTTTTCAGCTATGAAGGCTGGAAAGATAATAGTTAATACCCCCATAATTAGGTGCCCTATCCAATTGGGAACAGGAAAATGGTTAAACTGAACGAAACTCTTCAGAAACTCATTCCCGAAAACCAATTCTTTTATAAGATGAGCATTATATAAATGTGAGGGACCATCGAGTGTCGGAAAAAAATGATGTGCATAAATCGGATAGGCATTTGCCAATGCAATTAGAAAAAAAACAAAAACTTCGGTTTTGTTTTTTTTTGAAAACATTTTATCTTCCTGTCATAACAGTTCCGGTGGCATGATTCAATTGTGAACCAAACATGCTATGCGGAATTGAGAATATAGCTAATGTAACTATAGCTGCTCCAATAATAAATCCGGGACGAAACTTCTTTCGATTGGCAAGCAACGCAATAACCCAAGCTATAAATGCTATCAACGTTTTATTATCTGTCAAATCCCATCCATAAGGTACGCCTGTCCAAAACTCATTGAAAGCAAATTTCTGCACGATGGGCCCTAATATCATACCGCCACATAAGAGCCCTATAAAAGTAATCAACGCCCACAATTTCGCTTTATCCAGTTTGAATGCTGCAAACAATCCAGCCAGATTTGCCAACATCATGGCAAAGAACATGCAAATGATATGTGGAATCAAAATATAGGCTGGCACATCGCCCTTAAAACGTATAACATTCGGCGTTTCAGCTAAAACAGGAAAAGATTTTTCACCTGTACGAAATAGTAGAAAGTATTCTAACTTTCCAGCAGCAAGTTGTTTCGGTAGCGACCCAGACATGCCTTCAGAAGTCTTACTCATCGCGATGGTATCCCATTTGTAATTCGTTGGGAAAGGTCTGTAAATTAAAAATCCACGCACTTCATTATCGCTTACAGGAACAGTGATTTCGCAATCAGAACTCGTGCTATGACTTCGGTCTAATTTGAATTTATAAGGTTTGCCGTTAATTTCTGTGGTGACACTCTTCGGATATGTTGGTCCTGTAGTGCGCTGATAATATGCTGCTGTTAGCGTAATTATTACAGCAAGAACCCAGCCGATAATCTTTTTCTTCTTCATTGCTTGTAAATTAAATTTATGGATTAATAAATGCTTGTTTTATGATTAAAGTTGTATTAAAAGTACTTCCTTTTTTCCAGTCCGCATCACATCAATCGTAATGGTTTGCCCCGGATTAATAGATTTCAAACGTTCCATATAATCGTAAATATCGTTTATAGGTTTTCCATTGATAGCAACTATAACATCACCTTTCAGGACACCACCTCTAAATGCGGGTCCATCGGGTGTAACCGCTGCAACGCCAAGCCCTTTCACATCCTGCTCGGCAAAGTCAGGCATGATGCCTAAGGTAACTTTCATGCCTTCACGTTGACTGCCTTGTTTTTTCGAACCTGCCTCCATGAAAGCCAAATTATAAGTATTTTTCAAAAAGTCTTCTACTACCTTTGCAGTATAGTCCCCAATCACATTGACGCCCGCACAATTAATTTTATCAAAATCATCCTCAGGCGTATGATAATCTCCATGAACTCCTGTATTAAAGTACAAAACGGGAATACTATCATTATAAAAGGATGCATGATCTGACGGTCCAAACCCTTCTTTGCTCAACGAAAGTATTAGCTTCGTGCTATCGTTATTCTGTTTTAATACTTTTTCAGCATCAGCAAAAGTGCCAACACCACCAACGGTAAGAGAATGTTTTGCATTTAAACGCCCAACCATATCATAATTAATCATGAGCTTTATTTTCTTTTTGTCAACAGGTAAATGTTTCACAAACCACGCTGAACCCAACAAGCCTTCTTCTTCACCTGTGAATGCCACAAAAATTATGTTATAGTTTCCTGTAAGTTTTGTTTTCGAAAACCGATCTGCCATCGCCATCACGGATGCTGTGCCCGAAGCGTTGTCATCAGCCCCATTATGTACTGCAACAGTATCGGGCTTGCGCGAACCCGAACCGTGACCGCCCATACCTAAATGATCATAATGAGCTCCTATCACAATATAGTTATCCGTCTTTTGTGTGCTCATCAGGCGTGCAACCACGTTGGCAGATTTCACTTTCTTTGCCACTATCTCCACCGCCGAGTTCAGCGTCCCTTTCAATTCAAAAGATATAGTATTTGATGCTTCTGTTGATTTTGGCTCCAAGGCAGCAATTGTTTGTTTGCCACTACTCAAAATTTTATCTGCAGTCGCAGGAGTAACATTTATCACACAGATACCGGATCTCGATTTTGTTTTTTCAAGGCTTAATGCTACTAAACCGCTTTCTTTGCCTTTGCCGTCTTTCGAAACTAAGATTATGCCGGCAGCACCATGATCTTTGGCTGCAAGCATTTTGTTGCGGTCTGCACTAAAGTTCGAAAGTTTTGTTTTATACTTATCGGGGGTACCTCTCAGCACCATCACCCATTTGTTTTTAACATCCACATTCTTATAATCATCCCATTTCATGCTATCGTTACTAAACGAAAAACCATAACCCACAAAAACTACCCCGGCAGAAATCACAGTATCTTGACTAAAAGAATAAGGGATATAATCAGTTTCAGGTGCGAATTTTTGTTTGTTAAACTCAAAATAATTCTTCTTGCCCAACTCAGCCCCGGTCACTACATCCAAATATTGATACCCATTATCAAATAAAAGTTCCAAATTATCCGCAACAAAATCGTTACGAATATAGGATGCAGCCATTTCAGCACCCGCAGTCCCTGTCAGTCTTCCTAGAAGAGAATCAGAGGCTAAAACTTTGATATACTTGCATGCATCATTAGTTTGTGCCATCGAAAATGTGACGACAAAAAGAAGCATGACGGTGAGCATTACAGATTTTTTCATAGTATAGATTTCAGAATTTGACTACAAAGATACGAAACTTCATCAAATCTGAAACAATCTGTCCATAAAAAAATCTTTATTGCATTCCACTTTGACAACAAAAAAGCCTGCCGAATCCCCTCGACAGGCTTTTCTTTTCAAAAATATTTTTCCTATTACTTCAACTTATCCGCTTGCACTTTCGCATCCGCAATCAGTTTATCTCCTTTCGCTCCCGCTTCCTGTTGCAATTTATCCGATTTCTCTTTAGCGGTTTTTACCAATTGTTTCGAAGTTTCTTTGGCAGCAGCTTTTGTAATCGGGTTTTTCGCTCCATCTACTAATGCCTTTCCTTGTTTTTCGGCTTCAGCCACTAGTTGGTCGCCGGCATTTTTCGCTTCCGCTTTCAGTTGTGCCGCTTTCGTTTCCGCCTCTTTTATCAGTTGTTGAGCCTGTGCTGACGCCGCTTCCTTACCTTTATCTATCACTTCCTCCACCTTTTTGGTCACTTCTTCTTTTGCTTTATCTTTCAAATCCTTCAACAGGTCTTCCATGGTTCCTTTCATACCTATCTTAAATTGCGGCTTTTTTGTAGTGCCTGTAACCAAAATATCAAGGAATACCGTTTCGCCTACATTAACAGGTGCGCCGGCAGAGGAAGCTTTGGCGGTCAGGTCACTCAACACACTGTTCGCTTTGCCCCCAAATTCACTCCGCGGAACGCCTAACTTCATCACCAAATTTATCGTATTATCCAATTTGATATACCCTTCCACATTCAGATTATTCTTGCTGAATTTTATATCCGATGGCTTAATAAACAAGGTGCCATTCACGATGCTAAACGTCAGGTTGATATTTTGAGCACGTATCGTTTTAAACAGATTTATCTTCAACGCCTCCGACAGTTTATTCAAAATATCCGCATTGGTGATGGTGATATCCCCCGTGGTCAATCCTCCCGAAGCATTCACCGTGGCATAATCGGGCGACATATTCTTCTTCAAATTCGACGCATATCTCATGCTTATCGAAAAATTCCCCGACGCATGTTTCAATATTTTGGCAAATTTACTCGCCGCCCTCAGATGTTCCATCACCTGCGGAATATCCAACCCTTTACCATCCACCTGCAAATCTATCTTCGGAACATCGGGATTCGCCGTGCTATAACTGCCGCCCAACACCATGCTGTCGCCCAACAAATTCATCGAAAGTTGATTCATATTTATCTCATGATTGCGCATCACCACATTCCCTTTTATCGTCCTAACATCCATTTTCTCGTACAAAAGTTTATCTATTTCCGTCGCGAGTTCAAAATCTATATTCCCCGGCACCTCTATCACCGTCATCGCCGACGCCGTTTCTTCCTCTTCGGGTGGGGGAGGGGTGCCCGTTTCTTTGCTCATAAACCCGTTCACGTCAATAAAACGCGAGTCAAGCTTGAAATTTCCTTTCAGCAACTCGTTCCGAAAGATATACGCCAAATAATTCTCCACCTTACCGCTTGCCTCAAAATCGCTTTTCCCCATCGTCGCATCAAAACCTACCAACTCCAACATCGCAGGACTAAACCGCAACTCCGCAAGACGTATCTTCGCCACATCTGCCAAATCTTTCGACCCATATTCAAATTTCTCAACCTTCAACGAACCCTTTGCGTTAAACTTCTCGTACTCTTTTTTGTCAATATACGACATACGACCTTTCAGTTTGATGTCTGCCGTAAAAATTCCATTCAGGCTTTGCCCTGCTTCCAAAGGATAAAAATCCTTCACCTGTGCCAAATCCAAACGCCCCTTCACCCACGCATCCACTTGCGCATCCGAAACAGGCGTCGCCACATAAATCTGCGCATCCACAGGATTATTCCCCATCTCCACATGAAGCTTCTTCACATCTATCAACGTATTATCCGCACTGCCGCCTTTATTGCTGATCGAGGCATCTATCGCAATATTCGTTACAGCTTTCGGTAAACTCGGATACTGGAAGGAGCCTTTATCCACCTTCAAATTCAGCCCAAACGCAGGGAAATCTTTCCCCTTATATTTGCCCTTCGCGAAACCATCAAAACCCAAGGTACCCGTAGCTTTCACCTTATCGAAATCCTTCATAAAAATCGCAGGAACCAACGACAAAAAGTTCTTGAAATCCGTTTGTGCTGCCGCAAACTTCAAATCCATATCATAACCTTCCTTCAGCAGAGCGATAAATCCGTCCAACTTCAAAAAAAGTGCGTTAAAGCGAAATTCATTATCTTTAAAGGTATATTTCGAGTTCTTCAAATCAGCATCAAAATCGGCTTTAATCTCCACTTGCATCTTATGGGCATATTTCACCCCGCCGTACGAAAAATCCAAACTATCAATCTTCGTATTCGTTGCCAAGCTCGTCATGTCCGCCGTCAAATCGCCCGACAGCGTATGGTTGAGGTTCTTCACCTCCGCGTGCATATTCCCGTCCTTATCGTCAAAACGGATATACGCTCCGCTGATGCTGAGTTGTTTGATACTCAATTTAAACTTCGACGGCTGTGCCGCTTCGGGTTTCGCGGGGCTTGGCGTCGAGGGTTTGCTGATATCCCAATTCGCTTTCCCGCCTTTCAACACTATCAGCCTGATTTTCGGATTTTCGATGTCAATCTTTTTGATGTTATATTGGTTGCCGCTAATCACGCTAAACAAACCGATACTCACCCGCAGCTTCTTGATATTGGCGAGCGTATCCTTCGCAAACTCCTTCTGTCCCACCATCGTCAAATCGTCCAAACCCAAGGTGAAATTCGGAAAATTACGAAACAACGACAGATGATAATCCTTGAAATCAACCGTAGCATTCAAGCTTTTGTTGATTTCGCTTTTCACAGCCTCCACAATTTGTTTCTTGAATATCAGCGGCAACACTATTACCATAACGATGATAAATCCGATGAAAATCCCAAAGATTTTCATCACTTTCTTTATAATTTTTCTTCTTTTCATGATATATGATTTTATAAAATTAATTGGGGGGAGTAGCAATAAAAACGGAAGCAATCAATTATTTCAAAAACCATTCTGGATCTTGAAAATGCTTGGCATGTTCCCCGTATGATTCCACTTTATCTTCCTGAATATGATACGAACGCTCTTCGCCATACACTTTCGAGAAAATCACTTGCGAGGTTTTGCCGGTAGCGTCTTCATGTTGAAGTTTCACCAACGAAGTTTCATCTTTGTGATACTCTAAATTGGTGTGACAATAGGGGCAGAAGAATTCTACTACTTCTCCTTTTTTGATTTCGAGAGAGGAGTTCATGTGGCTGCTGAAATTGCCCATTTCGGTGTGCAGAAAAACCAAGCCTTGTTGTTTTTTTTCGTTTCGCACGATGAGAACTATGTGATCGTTGACGTTTAAATGACCTTTGCACGCCGGGCAAATGTAATTTGTTTCCATTTATTTATCTATTTAATACTGTGAATTAATGATGATAATTTGATAACGTTTTTTGCAGGTGTAAAATTACAAATATTTTTTATCATTCAAGAGAAATAAATATTTTTTTTTCATTTTGACGCAAAACCCCTCCGTGTATCTCCTTTTCTACCTCTGTGAATCTCCGTGTAACAAAAAAAACCACGGAGACACTGAGAACGCTAAGAAATAGTGCTCTTTGTGCTATACGCATTGTGTCCCTTGTGGTAAAAAAGTCCCCCATGACAACCAATGACCACCAATGACTTAATGACAACAAATGACCAGTTATGACTGAATAATTTATTTTCTCA
>CAIOJS010000298.1 GCA_903858655.1 uncultured bacterium
ATATCTTTGTGGAGGATTTGTGTTTGGGGAAATAATGGATGATTGGTACTAAATGCAATGAAAACATAAAATAAAACTTACCATAACAAATGAATGCACGACAGATTAGAATTTTTGAATTGATTTTGATTTTATCAATAGCATTTCTACCCGCTTTGATAAAATCGCTGGCATTTAGTTTTACCGGACATTTAAGTGATTTCTCACACATTAACTATGTTGATTATACATTATATATTATTCAAAGTGTTTTGTCCATTACGCTATTGCTTTATATATTGCATAAAAATAATAGAAGTATCAAAGATATTGGTGTTAAGCTAAAGTTTCAGTGGAAAGACCTATTGATTGGCATTTGCTTGATATTTATTGCAGGATTTACGAGAGCTAGTTTAGCTCTTATAATTAATATAGTATCACCAGGTTTTTTAACGAATGTTGCTAATCCACAAAATATTGGATTTCTCAATACAAATGCTATTGGATTTCTTATAATTATTGTGATACTGGTTCCTTTAGAAGAAGAATTGATAGTTAGAGGATTTACGATGACAGAATTGTTTCATTTGACAGATAGTAAAACATTTGCAGTGGTGCTTAGTGTAATAATACAGTTTTCCTATCATCTATATCAAGGGTTTGCTCCGGCATTAATGATGATTCCTGTATTTGTCATATTCGCCATATATTTTGTTAGGACAGGAAATTTGAACCCGGTAATTATTGCGCATATTTTGATAGATGTTGGTTCTGTTTTGCTTCGAAAATTTATGTAGTTGCTCGGAAGTTATACCCCGCTTACTACAAATCCTATAAAAGCATCACACCATCTTAAAATAATTCTTACATTTGCATTCTAAATTATAAAACCTTTAAAAACTTTATCTTTATGAAAACAATCACACCTTATTTGGTAAGATTTGCGTTTGTTGCAAGCGCGCTAACCCTAGCTTTCCGTTATTGTTTGAGCTATGCAATTGATAACGAAATGCTGCTCATCATTGTTTTGTCAGCCGTGTTGTACGGCATGGGTATGTTTATGTTAGGATGGTATTTTGGCAAGAAAGACGGCAAGCAATCCAAAATCCGTGATATAGGTTTCCGTATGCATCTTACTACCTTTATAGTCTATAATGTGATTTCCGAATTATGGTTTATTCTCGGATTAAACTCAGATAAAGAAACTATAGGCGTAGTCCATTCGACGGCTATCTGTTGGGCAATATTTCTTTCGGTGCATTTTTTGTTTTATCTATGGCTTCGAAAAAAGTCACCTGCCGTTTAATCTTCAAAATAGTTATACATAGCTTTTGAGGATGTATATGACATGTTGCGTGGAATTAACCCTTTAACCATGCAACAATTAAGCCATCCAATTACAACTATGTTTTGCAATATGGTTTAATAATACTCACATCAAAACTGAAAAAATTTCTCTCAAAAATAATTTATGTAAGAAATTTTAGTTACTTTAGCAGACTGGTTTCACCTCACAAACCTAATATATATGCTTAGTTCCTAAATCTATTTTAAAAAACAAACAGTTATGAAAAAAACATTTATTACGCTTGCTCTTATTTTGGTTTCCGCGACGGCAATCTTTGCCCAAAAATCAGCTTACTTCGGCTCTGCCACTTTTGTGACCGAAGAAGGAGAAAATTTTACGCTTTATATCAATAACGCGATTCAAAACGCAAAACCTGCGCCCAGTGTAAAAGTGGAAGCACTTGCGGATGCATTCATTGGGGTGAAGATTGTTTTCGAAAACACCGCCATCCCCGAAATTAAAAAAACTATCATGCGCGGCGGGATTGATTGTTTCTTTTCCATTCAGAAGAACAAAAAAGGCGAATATGTAGTGAAGACAAAAAGTTGTGTGGGCGCTTTCGCTAACGCACAAGCCACTACGACAACAACGGCTCCAACAAGTCCTCAGGAAGCTGCCGGAGTAACCACCACCACGCAATCAACTGCAGCACCATCAGGTCCCATCAAAGCCACCATCACCGACAATATGATTTCGATAGGCGATGCACGTAGATTTTGGTTTCACAAAGGTAGAACACCCGGCAATATGCCGCAACCTATCATAAAAATGACACAGCCCGAAGGTGCAAAAGTTACTATCACCTATGATGATAATAGCGAAACCTACTCTTCGGAAATTCCCTTCGTTTATGAAGTGAAAGACTATAACAACAACAATTCATATTTTAAGGTTACTGTGGATGAGGGAAATGATAAAGTGTGGTATTTCCGTTTACAGAATGGCACAAGCTACCAAATCACCATTGATACCAACGCTTTCGATTAAGTTCCTGTTGAAGCAAAACATGTTGTCTAATTCAAATTGCTGACCACAATAAACACCCCATGAAATCCATTATAATCTATTAATTATAAAAAATGAAGTCAATAAAAAACATAACGCTGACATTACTTCTTTTTGTTTGCATTTCGAGCCTGAATGCGCAAATTTTTAATCCCGTGAAGTGGTCATTTTCGTCAAAGAAAATCTCGGAAACTGAGGCAGAAATCTATTTCACGGCAAAGATTGACAAAGGATGGCATTTGTATTCGCAGCATATTCCGGAAAATGGTCCCATTCCAACCACCTTTACCATAGAGAAAAACAAAAACTATCAACTGACAGGCAAAATTCTCGAACCGAAACCCATCGTAGAAAACGATCCGAATTTTGATATGGTGTTGAAATTTTTTGCCACGAAGGCTGTCTTCACACAGAAAATAAAGCTGTTGACCGACAAAGATTTCTCCATCAAAGGAAGTTTGAATTTCATGTGTTGCAATGATGTGAGTTGTTTGCCTCCAAAGGATGTGCCTTTTACCATTAAAATTGACAATAGCACGGGTAGCGTTGAATCCACAAAAACATCCGGCTCCCTTGCCGCCGACACCGGCGCAAAGAAGGTCAATGCGACCGTGATTACGCCTAAAAAAGATTCCATTTCCGCAGAAGGTATCGCAACCGATACATCCGACTTTGACAAGATGGGTTTGTGGGGTTTGTTTTTCTTTGCCTTCTTGGCAGGCTTGACTGCTTTGGTCACTCCGTGTGTTTTCCCTATGATACCCATGACGGTTTCCTTTTTTATGCACGAAGGCGAATCGCGCGGCAAATCTATCTTCAAAGCCTTGGTTTTCGGATTTTCAATTATTCTAATATATACACTGATTGGGACAGTAGTTGCCGTTACCTTGGGCGTTAATTTTGCGAACTTCTTGAGTACGCATTGGTTTCCCAATATCTTCTTCTTTCTTATTTTTGTGGTGTTTGCTGCTTCCTTTTTTGGGATGTTCGAAATCACCATGCCGAGTTGGGCAATAAACAAAGCCGATAAACAAGTGGATAAAGGAGGCATATTAGGCTCGTTTTTCATGGCATTCACCTTGGTGTTGGTTTCTTTTTCCTGCACGGGTCCTGTGGTGAGTTATATATTGGTGAAATCTGCAAGCGGACAAGTGCTCGAGCCTATCATTGGCATGTTGGGCTTTTCCATTGCCTTTGCATTACCCTTCACCTTGTTTGCATTTTTCCCTTCATGGTTAAATCGTCTGCCGAAATCGGGCGGATGGCTCAATGCGGTGAAAGTGGTGCTTGGATTTTTGGAGTTGGCTTTAGGGTTGAAGTTTCTGAGCATCGCCGACCAAACCTATCATTGGGGCATCCTCGACCGCGAAGTGTATTTGGCGCTTTGGATAGTGATTTTCACCTTGATGGGGTTCTATTTATTGGGAAAGATAAAATTTGTGCACGACAGCGAAGTGAAACATGTAGGCGTTGGGCGTTTAGCCTTAGTCATCATCACCTTTTCTTTTGTAATCTATATGATACCCGGGATGTTTGGCGCACCTTTAAAGGTGTTGTCGGGCTATATTCCGCCGCAACAATCTTTGGATTTTGATATCAATAAAATTGTCCGCGAAAACTCCACAGCCAACACTACCGCCACCGAAGTGTGCGAAGAGCCTAAATACGGCGATTTCCTTGATTTGCCTCATGGATTGAAAGGCTATTTTGATTTTGAGCAAGGTATTGCCTGTGCTCGAAGTCAGAACAAACCTGTTTTTATTGATTTCACAGGACATGGTTGTGTCAATTGTCGCGAAATGGAAGCCAATGTTTGGTCAGACCCAAAAGTGTTGAATATTCTCAGAAAGGACTATGTAATCATCACCCTATACGTAGATGATAAAAAGGAATTGCCTAAGGAAGAATGGGTGCTCTCGAAATATGATAGCGGTTTGAAGAAAACCTTGGGCGCCAAGTTTGCTGATTTTCAGGCGTACTTTTTTAATGCGAATGCGCAGCCCTTTTATGTTTTGTTAGATCCTTTTGTTGAATTGAAAGACAAATCTGTTGTGGATAAGGCAAAATTGACCAACACCAAAGCCTATGATTTGAATGTGGAACATTTTGTAAACTTCCTGAAAGCAGGTTCCGAAGAATTCAGCCGCCGTCATCCCGCTCAATAAAGCTCTTTCATTGGATTCCAAAATACAGCATCAAAGTCCTGTATTTGGTCGTCCTCTATTTTTATGCCTTCGCTTTCTAACAGTTCTTGCATCAAATTGCTACCGCCAAAATGATGCTTCCCACTGAGCATTCCCGTACGATTCACCACCCGATGCGCCGGAACTTGAAGTTTCTGCGAGTGCGAACTGTTCATTGCCCATCCTACCATACGTGCCGAGCCTTTTGTTCCCAAATATTCAGCAATGGCACCATACGAAGTCACCCGTCCGTACGGAATCAAACGTGCAACGGCATACACCTTTGCAAAGAATGAATCTTCGTGTTCAGAATTTTCTTTCACCTTAAACGTGCAAGGAAAAGTTCAAATAACAGATAGGGTGCCCTTCAGCCCGAAAGATAGATTCGTAGTGCGTTTGAATCTGTGTCAACTCATTATCAATTCCTGAATGGTACAAATCATGCGTTTCGAAATGCAGCAGATGTCCATGCTCTTGGATGGTCTCCAAGGTGAAATCAAAGAAAGGAGCGTTGTCTGTTTTCAGATGGATGAGGGCATTCGGTTTTAGGATATTTTTGTAGCGCATCAAGAAACGTTGACAGGTCAGTCTTTTGTTGGTGCGCGGTTTCTGTGGCTGTGGGTCGGGGAAGGTTATCCAAATCTCACTGACTTCCTCCTTGGCAAAAAACTGTTCAATTTGACCGATATGTGTTCGCAAGAAACCAACATTCGTGCGGTTTTCTTCCATGGCTGTTTTGGCTCCACGCCACATGCGAGCGCCTTTGATATCTATGCCGATAAAATTCTGCTGCGGATTGTTTCGTGCCAAGCCAACGGTATATTCACCTTTGCCGCAACCCAATTCCAAGATGATGGGATGATTATTTTTAAAGAAATCCTGACTCCATTTGCCTTTCAGAGCATAGTCTTCGATATAATGGTAAGCAGGCGGTTGAACGAAATTAGGGAAAGTTGCAGTTTCTGCAAATCGTTGAAGTTTATGTTTTGCCACAAATAGGTAGGATTACATTTTTAACAACCACGCATTGGGGTTTTCATTTTGCTGCACCGCGCTTAAACCCGAACGTGCAGATTCTTCCGAATCAAAACAATCAATAAACACTTTATACAGTCCGCCTTCAGCAGGTTCAATGATGTTGGCATTCGTGAAACCTTTTGCTATCAATTTGCTTTTATAGTTTTCTGCCAAGTCTTTATTCTTGTTGCAACTGCCAATAATATAAAATTTACAGCCCGAAATATTTGGAGTAGGAGGGGTGGTGGTTTCTTCGGTGGAGGTCGCCACTTCGGCGGTTGGTGCTTCTTGAACAAAGATAGGATAGGCAGTGGTGTCTAATTTTGTTGCCAGGCTGCCCAAGGAATCATAGGGCGTTTGCCATGTGTAGGAAGCATCGAATTCCTTTTCGGGAGTCGTGATGTTGGTGGCAGTTTCTTTGGCAGGCTTGGTGGAGAACACATCCAAAACCGTAGAATAGTTGGTAGAAACATCTTCTATCAAACCAACATGAAAAAATCCCCAAACAAAAATGGCAGCAGCAGGCACGGAGATGATAGCAATTTTGGCAAAGGTGTTCTTCGCTTTGCGTTCCGAACGGAACACTTTCTTTTCGACCAAGGCTCTTTCGATGCGCTGTTCGATGCCTTCTCGACGAATGGCAGGCGACACAAACTCCGTCAATCCATAGGAACTCAACAGATAGTTCACATTGCCGTCCGATTCAAATTGATAGTTGTTATAATCATCCAACAAAATAACGCCCACTTTTTCGACAAACACTTTTTTATCGTTCAACAAAGCAGCTTGGCTTTCTTCCACAAAAGCGGCTATCTTTTCAATAGCTTGCTTATAGGGGATGTTTTCGCGTTGCGCAATATGATTCGCCAACAAACCATCATTATGTTTCAGGCTTGCATTAAAAATAATCTCTTTAGCGGGCGGCGAAAAGCTATTCACCACGGGATGTATCTTCGCAGGCACATGGTTGGCAATGAAACCTCCGAAGCCCGGAACAATCACACAATCGTTGCGTAGCAGGAGTTCGCTTATATATTGAAGTACTTGCATAATATCAGTTAGAGTCGGCTTTTTTCAAAGTGTAAAATTACATAAAAATAGTTAATCCTGTACATTAAATTTCATTAAATCTTCGGGCACATCAACACTATGACTTTCGAACGAAGTTTCCTTCACAAAAATCGCATATCCATTTTCGAGCCATCTGAGTTGTTCAAGCGATTCGGCACGTTCAAGACTTCCCGCAGGCAATTGCGTGATTTCTTTCAGGGTGTTGGTGCGATACGCATAAATTCCAATGTGTTTGTAGTACGTATGAAACTGCAACCAGGTTTCACGAATTGTATCTCTTTGGAAAGGAATCGCCGTGCGCGAAAAATAAATAGCTCTGTTTGAACTATCTTTGATTACTTTTATGATATTCGCACTGAATAATTCTTCCGCATCGGTCAAAGCTTTCACCAAGGTGGCTATATGTATCTGCGGATTCTCGAAGCTCCCCGCCAACAAATCTATCTGTTCGGGATTGATGTAGGGTTCATCGCCTTGGATGTTGATGGCTACATCATAGTGTTGGTCTTCCTCAGCCAACATCGCCACAATCTCATGACATCTATCCGTTCCCGTTGGGTGGGTATCCGAGGTCATCAACGCTTTGCCTCCAAACGACAACACATGTTTGAGTATCCTATTATCATCCGTAGCAACTATCACATCGGCTAAACGCTTAGCTTTTTTCGCTTGTTCATACACGCGTTGTATCATCGTTTTGCCATGAATCTCCACCAAGGGTTTTCCCGGAAAGCGCGACGAAGCATAACGTGCAGGTATGATACCGATGATATTCATTTGTAGGAATTATTTAAACAATCCGAAAAGTTCGGCGTTGATGTTTTCTATAAACTGCTCCAAATCGCTCGAATTGCTCGCAAAATCTTTATCATCCACATCCACTATCAACAGTTTGCCGCTCTCGTAAGTCGAAATCCATGCCTCATAACGTTCGTTCAAACGCGTCAGATAATCAATGCGGATAGAGTTTTCATACTCTCTGCCGCGTTTCTGAATTTGGCGCACCAAGGTGGGCACTTCGGCTCTCAGATACACCAACAAATCCGGCGGTTTGATAAACGAGTTCATCAAATCAAACAAAGATTTATAATTGTCGAAATCGCGTGTAGTCATCAGTCCCATCGCATGTAGGTTGGGCGCAAAGATATGCGCATCTTCATAAATCGTGCGATCTTGAATCACCGTTTTCCCGCTTTCGCGTATGTTGATGATTTGACGAAAACGACTGTTCAGAAAATAGATCTGCAAATTGAACGACCAACGCTGCATATCCTCATAAAAACTGTTCAAATACGGATTGGTTTCCACGTCTTCATAATGCGGTTCCCAATTGAAATGCTTGGCTAAGATGCCTGTCAGGGTGGTTTTCCCCGAGCCGATGTTACCTGCTATTGCTATGTGCATATTTCGATGATTTACTTTTTTACAAAAATAAGATTTTTAAATGAAACTCCCCTGTAGTTTAACACAAAATCTTTCTTTTTCCCCATTATTTACAATATTGCTTCAGTTTCGCTTCCGCAAATTTGCTGCCCAACTCCGCCGCTTTTTTCCAATCGGCGCAGGCTCCGGGGAGGTCTTTCGCCGTATATTTCACATCCGCACGCTTGGTGTAGGCGCTCACATAGCTCGGATTTAGCTCTATCGCTTTCGAAAAATCCTCCAACGCCCCCGCCGTTTTTCCCCCTTGTTCCTTACACAAAGCACGATTGAAATACGCTTTCGAATCTCCCGAATGCTTCAACAAAAATATCGTGTAGTCGCTCTCCGCATCCTCAAATTTCTTCATCTCATAGCGCGTCAACCCTCTATTGTAATACGCATCCACATAATCTTTTTGTTTCGTGATAACCGTCGTGTAATCCGCCTCGGCGCTCACAAAATCCTTCATTTCAAACTCCGTGAACGCTTTGTTGTAATAACTTTCCACATACGAAGGTTTAATCGCGATGGCGCTATCATAATCCTGCAACGCCTCCTTATACTTCTTCAGATGACTCTGCGCCATCCCGCGGCTGATATACGCGCGATAGTCCTTCGGCGCATTCTCAATCACGCGGTTGAAATCCCCTATCGCATCCTCATAATTTCCCAAGATACCATACGCCATCCCGCGGTTATAATACGCATCATTATAATTCTTTTTCAGCGCTATCGCGTGCGTATAATCATCCACCGCGCCCGCATTGTCCTTCGCCAAATACTTTAGATAGCCCCTCGTGAAATACGCCCGTTCATTTTTGTTCGACAGGCGGATGGCGGTGTCGCAATCTGCCAACGCTTCCCTGTTTTTGTTCAGGTTCGTATAGGTGATGCCGCGGTTCGTATAAAACTCTGTCTCCTTATTGTTAAACTGTATCGCCGTATTAAAAAATTTCAGCGCCTCCCCGAAGTTCCCGATGGCATTATACGACAAAGCCTTGTAGAAATACGCATCCGCGAAATCCTTTTTCTGCCCTATCGTCTTGTCGAAATCCAGAATCGCATCCACAAAATACCCATTTTTATACTTATCCAAACCCATCTTGAACGTCTCCATATAGGTTTGCCCCCAAGCGCTCCCCGCCATCAACCCCCACAACACAGCAAGGAAAATCGTTTTTTTCAACCGCATAAATATTTTTTTGGCAAAGGTAAACAACCTTGGGGAGATATGCGACGTTTTCTTCTGCTAAATACCAAATACCAAGAACCAAATACCAAATTCCAAGAACCAAATTCCAAATACCAAAAATTAAAACCCGCCCTCACATTCGTAACCTGTCCCGTACACGAAGTGTCGGGGTTCGAAGATTCGTAATTCGTAGAGTGCAATCCTTGGAATTTGGGATTTGGATCTTGGGATTTGGATCTTTTTCTTTTGGGCGCATCCCTGCGGGTCGGGCTTTACGCTGCAAGTCCTCGCGCCTGAAAAACGGCGCTGTGGGCTTTACGCTCCAATCCCTTGCGCGCGTGCCCCGTATCTATCCCCCGGACTTTTAATCAACCTTTCCTTTCATCCTCCCCATAGCCCCAACGGCTTGCCCGACAGGAACGGGCGGGGGCGCAATATGCCAGCCGTGGGTGCAGCCCACGGAAACTCCCACCCCCAAAAAATCCCACCAAATTGCTCTACCAGTTCACCTCCGACCTCTATCAGTTCACCTTCGACCTCTACCAATTCACCTTCGACCTCTACCAGTTCACCTCCGACCTCTACTAGTTCACCTCCGACCTCTACTAGTTCACCTCCGACCTCTATCAGTTCACCTCCGACCTCTATTAGTTCACCTCCGACCTCTATCAGTTCACCTCCGAGCTCTATCAGTTCACC
>CAIOJS010000299.1 GCA_903858655.1 uncultured bacterium
AAAAACAGAGCATAGTATTATGCCGTATTTTGTTTACATTCTTGAATGTTCGGATAAATCGCTTTATGCTGGCTGTACAAATAATTTGGAAAAAAGGGTGAAGCAACATAACGAATCAAAGTGTGGCGCTCATTATACAAAAATTAGAAGACCGGTTAAATTAAAATATTCGGAAACATTTGAAAATTTCAGTGAGGCAAGAAAGAGGGAAGCCGAAGTAAAGAAGTGGAACAGAGATAAAAAATTGGCACTAATAAAGTCCAAGAGAATAAGCAAGGCAAAGCAGATAGGTACTGAGGTCGCCAGACCGAATGTGCTGAAATAAAAAAATTGGAAAGAAGCCAAAAATTAGCGCTTATAAAAACTAAGGAAGAACATAATTTAAAATAGAAACAAAAAACCGCTTCGTGCGGTTTTTTGTTTGACAGACTTATGCACTTTCCTTGCATGTATTTTCTTGATACAATAAACAAATATTATCAAAGCTAAACAAGGACAAAATATCGAAGGAATGAAGCAACAAAAGAGTCCCAAAGATATTTTAGGAAACCCGACAAAAGCCCCAAGGGGCATTTTGACGGGCCCGCCTCAATCTCGCCGAAGGCGAGTTTCGGCGGGGAAACTGGGGAAGGTCACAAAACAACCCGTAGTTTTGTTGTCCGCCATAATCAAAGAGCGAAAACCCTTGCAGATTCCAAAAAAGGTTTCGAAAAAAGCATCGAGTGTTTTATCCAAGTTTCTCGCGTATCTCAAGTTCTTCTTTACCGACAAGGCAAAGAAGGAAGTTACGTTGTTTAAGAAAAGCAATTTTTCTTTCTCTTTCAAACCATTTATCCTCGCTCAAGGAATGGTTGTTTTAGCTGTGATTGTTTGTTCGTTAGCTTTTTACATAAACTTATCTAATCCAAAAACACAGATTAACCTTGCATCAATAATCAAGAGTTCCACAACAAAACAAACTTCCACTATCGTAGCCGAAGGCCAGCCTGTCCAGTGGACAATTTTCGTGAAGCGAAGCGACATCACCAAAAATCAGAACCTTCTCAAACTTCCAAAACAAGCCACCAATATTAAAATACATACAACCACCACAAAACAGGCAACAGCCTTGCTAAAACAACCAAAACAACAGCTTCTTTCACTAGCCCAGCGCCAGCAGTTGGCAATTCAAAACTCAAACAACAAAAACGCTAATTTAATTACCAAAGCTGCACAGTTCCTTTTTGCAGACCTGACAGACGCTGTTACTAGCGTCGTTGAATCAATCACCGGAAACACAACGGAAACGACAGACCAAAATATCACCCAAACACCCGACGCTACGATTGTTGACTTAACAGATCAAGCGCCAGTAACAACGGAAGAAGCAATAACCGATACGGAATCAATTCCGGAATCAATTCCGGAATTGATTCCGAGCGAAACGCCAACCACGAGTTTAACCGAAACCACCAGTTCATCCGACACCGCTGTTACCGTTCCAGCGTTCGGCGCCGAAGACACGACACAAAATCAAACCGACGACGTCGTGCAAGTTGATTACACCACTCCAGCCCCAAACATCATTGAACAAACCACAGACACCGGAAAGTTGGTTACTATTTCAACAACAAGTGAAGATCCAACGGTTCCAATGGTAGATGTCGTCGCTTCCACAAAAATTCCCGAAATATACAAAGTCGGACAGGAAGATAAAATACATATCAAATGGAAAAATAACGGAGACCAGGATGTATTTTTTAATGCTTACGACACAGACAATAATGGAAAACTTGATTACGTTGAATGGACAGTTCCTCACTTGTCGGACCAAATATTTGAAATCATTTTCATTTCAAAAGCATTTCAATTAGACCAAGACAAAAATATTGTTGCTGATATTTATGAACAAGTGCAAACGCAAGATAATGTTTGGGTATCAATAGAAAACAATCAATATGTCAGAGTTACTTTTGATCAAGTTTTGAATAGTGAGAACGATATTACTGTTTATGCTAAGCCGACAGATTTAAGTTTTCCTGCACAAATTGAAGTTTACCCAGTTTATACAGATGCGGATGGAAATGTGACGGAGGGATCAAAATTGGAAATAGTTTCGGACGGAACAAATCCCGATTTTTCCAATATTGACCACGACGGAAAATACAGAATTCTCCTGCAAAATATTCAAACACCGACGGATGTTTTTGATTTAAAAATTATTGGCGGTTCATTGGATATTGATTACATTGTGGATCCAACTGTGTCGGTTACAGTTACATCTCCAAGTGGAGAAGTAGGCACATCAGTTCCTTTCGCTGCTTCCACAAATGGAGCATCTTTAATTCCGAATCTTGATTCAGGTTTAGTCAGCTGGTGGAGAATGGATGATATTGATGGCTCTGGAAATCCGACCGATTACATGGGTGCAAATAATGGGACGAAACAGGGAAATGCCGCGCAGACTGCTTCGGGAAAATTCGGGAAAGGGTTTGCGTTTGATGGCGCGACGACTTCATATATATCTGTTCCAAGTTCAGTTTCATTAAACACCGTAAATGACGGTAATGCTACTTTTAATTTCTGGTATAAGAGAGCTACAACTTCTGGAGTAATGACTGCTATGAGTTTTTATTATGACGGAAATAGCACGCCAAGAATTGATTTGCGAGCAGATAATAATATTTACTGGCGTGGACTAATTACAGGTTCATCTTCCGGTGTTATTTGTTCCGCGGCTCAAACAACAGACACTAGCTGGCACATGGTATCGCTTGTAAGTTTAAACGATGCAAACAATACTACTAAAATATATATTGACGGCTCATTGAGTAGCACTTGTACGACTCTTCCAAAGTCTTTTGCAAGCATGCCGGATGGATTTAGAGTTTCATTAGGAGTAGATGATGAGGGAACGAATAAATTTCAGGCAATGAATGGAATAATTGATGAATCAATGATTTTTAAAAGCGCATTAACCGATGACGAAATCACAGGTCTCTACAACGCCACCGCAATCAGTCACACTTCTACTTTAGCAACGGGCGCGCACACTTACACGGTTTATGGAGAAGACACAACTGGCAATGTAGGCTCTGCAACAAGGAACTTTACTGTCGGCGCCGGTGGAACTCCAGCCGACGCTTATTGGGTTGGCGGTGCTGGCGGCACATACAATTGGTCTGATGCGGCAAACCACTGGGCATCGACTTCCAACGGAACTCCAGACGCAGCAAATTTGCCTGGTCCAACAACCAACGTATATTTTGATGCAAATTCTGGCACAGGTACAGTGACTTTGGATAGCGATGTTACGATCGGAAGTTTTGCGCATTCGGAAACGGGGCTGACTTTGGCAATCGGAACAAAAGATTTTCAAGTTGCTGGCGCTTCAAGTGTTACAAACGGCACAGTAACAATCGGTGTGTCAGCAAACATCGGCTGGACCACAACTAATATGACCATCGGCACTGGCGGAACAGTAACCTGTTCGGGCAATTCAATTATCACCGCAAGTGGGAATTGGAATTCAAGCGCTGGGACTTTTACAAAAGGTACTAGTACAGTAAATTTAATCGGGACAGGAAATCTAACAACAATTATCTCTGCCTCTACGTTTTATAATCTTTCCTTAGCTTACAAAATTAGCGGAACCAGATATACCACTACTATGTTGAGTGCAGTACGATTGGCTAATATACTCACTTTAAACGGCGGAACATTGGCAGGATCAGCTTTGATTGGCCTCGAGACTACAGCAACTACTCCTTTGGTATCCACAGATGCTGACTCCGCTGTCACAGCCACCGCCATCGAATACAGGATAAGCAATGCCGCAAATTCAAACAAGACATTCTATGTGGGAGCTAACGCCGATCTTACCGGCACAAGAATAAACCTTGATGTTGGTTCGTCGAATACAAATATAACTTTTGCGCTGAACAGAAACCTTGCATGTATTGGTATATGGATGGAAAGTACAGGAATAGGCACAATTTTTACCACAAGAGATGCAGTAACATCAACGGATTACAATCTTACCTTGACTGATAGATTTACTATGAGCCGGTGGAATGTTTATAACAATACACAATCTAAAAGTGTATATTTTAACTCCAGTATAATTTCCATAGGAACGTTGTTAGGTGCAAGTAGAATGTATAACACAAATGTTACTGATTATATATATGGGTAGTGCTAATGTCAGTATAGGTGGTGATTTCCTCGCATATTACAACGACGGTTCGTATACTAATAATTGGATTGTTGATCCAGGAACTTCGACAGTCACTTTTACCGGCTCGCCGACAATTACACCTAACGCCCAACATTTTTATAACCTTACTTACAACAAATCCGGCGGAACCGCTACTCTTGCCGGCGCTTTAAACGTTGATGGAAAACTTTATGTTCAAGCTGGAACTTTTGATACAACATCGGCGTCTAACTATACGGTTACGGTCGCCGGCGATATTCAAATTGTCGGTACGTTTACTGCAAATGCTTCCGCGATTTCTGTCGGTGGTAATTGGGATTCATCTGGCGGGACTTTTACGTGTGGGACGAGTACGGTTATCTTCAATGGTTCAGGGGATCAAACTATTGATGTTGGAACAACTTTGGCTGGTGGAAATTTAAAAAATTTGACTATCAATAATTCAGGCGCGGGTACAGGAAAAGTTGTTAAACTTGTTAACAACCATCTTAAAATGGCACTTAACTCGGCTTTTACGATAACTCAAGGTGTTTTTGATCTTAATGGTAAGTTATTCGGACCAAGTCAAAGTACTACGATTTCAGCTGGTGAATTAAGGGTTGGAAGTGGTAATTTTTCTGGTCAGTGGGTGGCTGCTATTGATTTGACGATTGCGACAGGAGGCAGTTTAAGCGTATCAACTGGAACAGTCCAAACACAAAATTTTTCAGTAACAGGTACAGGAATTGTGACAACTACAGGAGCTGCAACAATACAAACAAGAGGGAGTTTTTCGATATCAGCTACTGCAAATTGGAATTTAAATAGCGCAACAAATTTTTTGTTTGACGCTACAGCGGGCAAATTAATTACCACAAATGCTAAGGTACTAAATAATGTAACGTTCAACGGCACTGGATCTTGGACTTTGCAGGATAATTTAACACAGAACGCCGCAGGAACAACTACATTTACGGCTGGAAATCTTGTTTTGAATGGAAAAACTTATACGGCGGCCTTGGGACAAACAGTGACTCTTGGTAGTGGGTTTACATTGACTATTGATACAGGAAGACTTAGCACAGCGGGTGATATGAGCTTAGTGGTCGGTACCAATTCAGCTGTTACTTTAACTACAGGTTCTATGACCATCAGTAATTTAACGGTTTCGGGAACGGGTGTATTTAGTTCCTCAAGTACAGCAGGTATTGAATGTGCCGGAAACGTAAGTATTTCAAGTTCCGGTTGGAGCGCGGGTTCGTCGACCCTGTATCAATATTATTTAACCAAAACTCTAAGCTCCACTCAGCCTCTATATAATTATACTATTGGACCTGGACCTAGTGGATATGACTCGGATATAACAATAAACCTTAATAATGATTTGACCTTATTGGGTAATTTTACTATAGCTTCGGCTACCGGTAAGACCAGAATACTTAATGCTTCCACATATACCATCAATGTCGGTGGCAACTGGGACTCATCGGGCGGGACATTTACGTATGGAACAAGCACGGTGAAAATGACTGGAGCAGGTAAGACTATTACTACTCCGAGCAGCGCAAG
Organism: uncultured bacterium; assembly: GCA_903858655.1. Taxonomy (GTDB): domain Bacteria; phylum Bacteroidota; class Bacteroidia; order Bacteroidales; family CAIWKO01; genus CAIWKO01. Next base: position 5,744 of record CAIOJS010000299.1, read on the forward strand.
TATTTATTGGTATACGACTCAATTCTTTAACCTTACTATTGATGCTGGAGCAACTGTTACGACTCAAACGGCTGCACCAACAAGCGGTTTTAAAATAAGTAATGATTTAATTATTTCCGGGACACTCACTATTCCTACTGGTCAAACAGTTGCTGGTTATGGCGGAGTTACTATCAATAGTGGTGGGATTTTGACTGGCTCTGGTGCAGGAAATTTTTACCGCGCTTGCGGTGAGGGCGCCCATGACATCGTGAATAGCGGAACTATCTCGGTTCCAAATTTTACCTATGGAGTTGGTGGTGGTGCTACAACGGGACTTGTTACTGCCACAACTTATGGGGGCAACTTGATTGTTGGAAATGCAAATTCTGGCTCTGGAGCGGCAATATTAGGTAGTGGGATTTTGACAGTATCCGGTAATTTTACAATTCATCACTCAACAAATGGATCTACTATTACTTTAACTAGTAGTACCGCCAGCCAACAAATTAATATTGGCGGGAGTATTGATTTTAAATATGGGGAAGCTGGTAATGGTGCGTTTGTTCCCGGCACATCGACGGTCACATTAAATGGCACGGGCACGCAAAATATTACTTCAAACGGACAGAGCTTCTATAATTTCACCGTTAATAAAAGCGGCTCGACTGTTTTGTTGGATAATTTAACTGTAGCTGCTGCGGGAACAACCACATTTACTTTAGGAACACTTGATTTAAATGGTAAAACTTTTACTCATCTTAGAACGCCAACCGATACCGTTGATATTGGTAACGGATTCACTCTTACCATAGGTTCCGGCACATTTAATACAGGATACAATGAGAACTTACACGTGCACACCGGCGCGACAGTTACAATGTCTACAAACGGCGTGTTAAGCCTTAATGGCCTGACTGTTGATACAGGCACATTTACCTGCTCGGGTACGCCTACAATTAAGCTTGGTGCGATCACTACCATAAGCGGCGGATGGACGCCGGGTAATTCTACTCTTATTTATGGCTGGGGATCCAATACATCGATCAGCGTTACAGATCCAGATGGTTTGTATAATCTGCAGATTGGCTCCAGCGATGTTACCGGACAAAACGTAGGGGGGAGACTTGTTGCTGACTTGACTCTTGGGGGTAGCTTTAGAATACTTGCGTCAGCAGGCAAGACGAGATCTTTTACTACTAATAATGGTGCGACGAGTTACAATTTTACTGTTGGTGGTGATTTTACTTTAGATAGCGGTACAACTTATACTAAACAAACAGATGTAACGAAGACGCTTACTTTTAATGGAACAGGTAATTTTACAGACAATAACAGTGCTTTGCAGGATTTGGGGGTTGTAAATATTACCACTGCCACACGAACTTTACTTACAGGTGTTAGTATGGCTGCGCTTTCGGCAACTTCAGGAACATTGGCAGTAGGAACTAATAATTTAACTGTTTCGGGTGATTCCACTGTTACTGGCGGAACAGTTACAATTGGGGTTTCATCCGGCACTGGCTGGACCACAACCAATCTGACTATTGGCACAAGTGGAACAGTAACTTGTTCGGGCAATTCAATTATTACTGTGAGTGGAAACTGGGATTCTTCTGGTGGGACGTTTACGCATGGAACAGGTACTGTGGTATTAACTGGTGGAACATCGGGCAGTCCAAAAAATTTAACGACAGCGGTATCTGCATATAATACAGGTAATTTTAATAACCTTACTATTAAGGGTTTTTATAATCTTACAGTAACTTCTTGGCTTGTTGGTAATGATGCAACTAATGGTGTTCTTACAATTGGAGATGGTTTAGGAAATAGTTCTGCTTTAAATATAAATTCTGGCGTAACCGTTTATTTTTACATAAATCGTACTCTTACAATGAATTCCAACTCAACGTTGGGCGGTTTGGGTACATTTGCCTATTATATTAATAATGTAACAATTGATATAACATCCCTCTTTACAAAAGATTCTAGCGCAACTATCAGTGTAAACACTTTTTGGTATAGATCTAGTAACGGTACTGTTGCTACTATTCCAGCATTTAACTATGGAGGAGATTTGAAGTTTACTAATAATGGCGAGTCTGCAGATTCAACATACAAACTTGGCGTTGGAACTTTGACTGTTGGTAATCAACTTATTTTGCAGGGCAATTCTACGAGCGGAAAATTAATTTTAGACGCGAGTGTCAATAATAATATAATTAATGTCGGCGGTAATTTGAATTTTGCATACAGTACTAATAGAACCTCTTTTGTTCCCGGCACGTCGACTGTTAACTTAAATGGTACTGGTACGCAAAATATTACTTCAAACGGTCAGTTATTCAACACGCTCACCGTAACCAACGCCTCGGCAAGCGGTATAACATTTGCCGATAGATTGCAGGCTGCGACTTTAACTGATACGACGGACGGAAGCATATTAAAGTTTTTTGCTGACGTTGGTTCGGTACACACGATTTCATCAGCTTTAAATATCAGTGGCGGAGCAAGCAAAATCACATTAGCTCCAAGCACTGCCACAACTACTTGGTATATTTCTGCTCCATCGCCAACAACTGTAACTAATGCAATTGTTTCGTATTCTTATTCAACACCTAATCATATTACTCCGGTAACCTGCACAAACGGAGGTAACAATACAAACTGGGATTTCAACGTTGCACCAAATGCGCCGACTTTGGTTTCCCCAGCAAGCGGTTCGGGCACAAATGATACCACTCCAACTTTGTCTGCTAATTATTCTGACTCCGATACAGGCGACACAGGCACAACCAATTATAGAATTTCTTCTTCGTCTCTTGTTGATTGCACAAACAATACTAATGTTGTAGCTTGGGGAGCATCTTCTGCCACAGCAACTAATAATGAAAGCACTACGTGGACGAATGGTTCTTCAAT
>CAIOJS010000300.1 GCA_903858655.1 uncultured bacterium
AAAAAACTGGTCATTATCATAAACGCTTGCTTGAAGAAGGTTATGCGTTTAATATGTTTCCGCGTGATTTATTTATGACTCCCGAATATATAATGATTTATTTTCCGAATAAATCTATTTATTTGTTTTTTCAGATGTGGAAAATGATAGCCGTTTCAGTCGTATTAATTTTGGCGATAGCACTATCCTTTCTATATACGGTCACAACAATTTTTAAGCAAAAGCGTCTTTCTGAAATGAAGAACGACTTTATTAATAATATGACTCATGAATTTAAAACTCCGATTTCAACAATTTCGCTTGCGTGTGAAGTATTGGTAGATAAAGATGTTGAGAAGGACATGCAATTTCAAGATAATTACATCAATATTATTAATGAGGAGAATAAACGACTTGGGGCAATGGCAGAGAAAATTCTTCAAACTGCTGTAATTGAAAAAGGTCAGCTCAAGCTTCATAAAGAACTTATTAATGTGCATCAAATCATTGAAGATGTCATAAACAGTATTAGAATACAGATTGATTATAAAAACGGGCAACTTATTTCGGAAACAAATGCACGCAATTATTATATAAAAGCTGACAAGACACATATTACTAACGTAATTTATAACGTTATTGATAATGCAATAAAATATACTCCTGAGAATCCAATAATCACAATCAAAACGCAAAGCAATCAAAAAGGGGTTGTTATTGTTATTTCTGATAATGGTATTGGTATTAGCAAAGCAAATCAGAAAAAGATATTTGATAAATTATACAGAGCTTCGACAGGGAATATTCATAATGTTAAAGGTTTTGGCTTAGGATTGCATTACGTAAAAACCATTGTTGAATTTCATGAAGGAACTGTTTCTGTTGAGAGTGAATTAAAAAAAGGGACAAAAATAAAGATTTTTCTACCATTTGAAAATAAAAATTAAACCACTATGTTAAAAAAGAATATTAAAGTATTGCTTGCCGAAGATGACGATAATTTAGGCAATATTCTAAAAACCTATTTAGAGGCAAAAGGCTATACAACCACTATTGCGGTGAACGGCGAAGAGGCTATTGCGGCATTTTCTAAAGATTCATTTGATTTTTTCATTCTTGATGTAATGATGCCAATCAAAGACGGTTTCACAGTAGCTAAAGAGATTCGAAAAAAAGATAAAAAAGTGCCAATTTTATTCCTGACAGCAAAATCAATGCAGGACGATGTTCTGAAAGGATTTCAAACAGGTGCAGATGATTATATCACCAAACCGTTTAGCATGGAAGTTTTATTGATGAGAATGAGTGCCATTATTCGGAGATCAGCAACTATTGATAAAAAAACAAATTTGACAGCAATATTTAAGTTGGGAAATTATACCTTTGACAATAACCGACAATTATTGACTATTAATGATAAAGAACAAAAGCTTACTTCTAAAGAAGCAGAATTGCTGAAACTCCTATGTGACAATGCCAATGATGTGCTCGATAGAAGCCTTGCCTTGAAAGAAATTTGGCACGACGACAGCTATTTTAATGCAAGAAGCATGGATGTTTACATTACAAAACTTAGAAAGTATCTGAAAGAGGACGAAAGCATTGGACTTATAAACGTTCATGGCACAGGCTTTAAGTTGGTTGGCAATATTGAATGCATTTAAAATAGCCTTGTATTGCTCATGTCGGTTAAAATGTGTACTTTTGCACGCTTAAAAAAATAATAAATAATACTATGGTAAACACACAAATCCCCTTCAAAGTTGCTGATATTAGTTTAGCAGATTGGGGTCGTAAAGAAATAGAAGTTGCAGAAAAAGAAATGCCGGGCTTGATGTCCTTACGTGAGAAATTTGGCAAGGAAAAGCCTTTAAAAGATGTACGAATTTCAGGCTCATTACACATGACAATTCAAACTGCCGTGTTGATTGAAACTTTAGTTGAGCTTGGCGCTAATGTTCGTTGGGCAAGTTGTAATATTTTTTCTACACAAGATCATGCAGCAGCAGCCATTGCAAAAGCTGGCGTTCCTGTCTTTGCATGGAAAGGTGAATCTCTTGAAGAATATTGGTGGTGTACCTATCAAGCGTTGAGCTTTCCGGAAGGAAAAGGTCCACAGTTGATAGTGGATGATGGAGGCGATGCCACTTTGCTTATTCATAAAGGATTTCAAGCTGAAAATGATGCGACGATTTTAAATGTTGAAGCAGGAAATCAAGAAGAACAAGTCATACTCAATATGCTAAAACAAGTTTTAGCGGATGAACCACAAAGATGGCACAATGTGGTGAAAGAATGGAAAGGTGTTTCTGAAGAAACTACTACCGGGGTTCATCGTTTGTATCAAATGATGGAAAAAGGCGAGTTGTTGATTCCTGCTATCAATGTTAATGATTCTGTTACCAAATCAAAATTTGATAATCTTTACGGTTGTCGTGAATCCTTGGCTGATGGAATCAAGCGTGCTACCGATGTGATGATAGCCGGAAAAGTGGTTGTTGTTTTAGGTTATGGCGATGTGGGTAAAGGTTGTGCAAGATCAATGCAGTCCTATGGTGCAAGAGTAATCGTTACTGAAATTGATCCAATTTGTGCACTTCAAGCAGCCATGGAAGGCTTTGAAGTTTCGACTATCGAAGACGCCTTACATGAAGGAAATATTTATGTAACAACAACAGGAAATCGCGATGTGATTACTGTGGAGCACATGATGATGATGAAAGATCAGGCAATCGTATGCAATATCGGTCATTTCGACAATGAAATTCAGGTAGACAAACTTGATGCTATGTCAGGAATTACTAAGATTACTATCAAGCCTCAGGTTGATAAATATATTTTTCCTGATGGGCATGCCATATTTATGCTTGCCGAAGGTCGCTTGGTGAATCTCGGTTGCGCTACAGGTCATCCTTCATTCGTGATGAGTAATTCGTTCACAAACCAAACCCTTGCACAAATAGATTTATGGAAAAACAAAGATATCTATAAAGTGGATGTGTATCGTTTGCCTAAATATCTTGATGAAGAAGTTGCTCGTTTACATCTTGAGAAAATT
>CAIOJS010000301.1 GCA_903858655.1 uncultured bacterium
AGAAAATAGTTTTTCGACTAATGGCATTAATTTTAGCACGCATTACACTTCCAATATTGATACCGTAGCTGTTGAAGGCTGCAATAACGAGGTGATTAATTTTACATTAAGTCATCCGGCAACTTCACCTATTGTAATTCATTACACCATTGGGGGAACTGCGACTTACGGTGTTGATTATCCTCCAATACCTGATAGTTTGGTAATAAATCCCGGGCAAGATTCTGTAGGATTTACTATTATTCCAATTTCCGATAGTATTCCTGAACCTACCGAAACGGTTTTAATTATTTATCAAAATACGGTTTGTGGTTCTATGGATACCATCACAATATTAATTAAAGATTATACACCTATTTCACCTTCAATGCCCTCTGATTTTTATATTTGTTCAGGTGCAGCAGCCACTCTCAACGATAATGCAACCGGAGGCTACGCCCCTTTGTCATACGATTGGGCGGGCGGTTTAGGAACAACAGCTACTATTGTGGTCAATCCGCCCTCACCAACGGAGTATTATGTTACCACACATGATGCTTGTGGTCAATCAAGAATTGATAGTGTGAAAGTGAGTATAAGCAATTTATCTTCTGCTATTACTAATGTGGATTCTGTCACCTGCTTCGGATATGCAGATGGCACAGCAACCGTTACAGGATCTACAGGTTTGGTGCCCTACCATTACATTTGGTCTGGCACAAGTGATACCACAGCCATGACAGACAATCTTGGGGCAGGAACTTATACTGTTACTGTTTCTGATCTAATTGGTTGTACAAGTACAAGCACAGTAGTTCTTGTAAATCCGCCTCAATTAGCCATAACCTTGGCACCGAGTGATGAATACTGTCTTAACAGTTGTAATGGTAGCATTGCTAATACACTTATTGGACCGTATGAGCTTCCGGTTTCATATTTATGGAGTACAATACCAGCACAAACAACACAAAATGCAAATAATTTATGTGCGGGCAATTATACCGTAACGGTTACTTATTCATCTCATAACTGTTCGGTGACACAATCGGCAACAGTTTCAACCCTGCCTATCTCAGCAACTTTAGCCGTAGCGCCAACCGATCAGCTTTGTCTTGGGGCTTGCAATGGGCAAGTGGCTGCAACAATAGGAGGAACCTACGACCTACCCGTTACGTATCAATGGAGCACAACACCAGCACAAAACACTCAAACTGCAACAAATTTATGTGCAGGAACCTATACAGTTACGGCTTCCTATTCTCAATACCATTGCCCACTGATTCAAACGGCAACTGTGGGTACTATGCCTCCTCAGGTCACATTGACATTGACCCCTGCTAATGAATTTTGTTTTCATAGTTGTAATGGACAAGTTGCTGCGACACTTGCAGGAACTTACGCCCCTCCTGTAACGTATCATTGGAGTACCTATCCAACGCAAAGCACCCCTACTGCCATAAATCTTTGTCCTGGTGATTACACTGTGACAGTTACGTATTCACCTTACAATTGTCCGCTGATACAATCGGCAAATGTTTCTACCAATGTGATAATTGATGCGTATTTCTCCACAGATCCAAGTTCTGCGGAAGGATATGTACCTTTTGGCATCAATTTTAATTCGACAGGAACCACAAATGCAACTACTTATTTATGGGATTTTGGTGATGGCACTACAAGTACCGCTGTAAATCCTTCGCATACCTATACTGAAATGGGTTATTATACGGTTACACTGACAGTGAATAGTGGTCCTCCCAACAACTGCCCTGCGACTTACGAGATGATAGTTCATGCCATTCAGCCTTCAAGTATGCTTATTCCAAATGTTTTCACTCCGAATGGAGATGGAAAAAATGATTGGTTCTCTATTGAATCCGAAGGCATCGTCACCATAAATATTGACGTTTATAACCGTTGGGGCAAAAAAGTATATAATTATAATGGAGAATCATTTTCGGATAAAAAAGTAACCAAAGAAGTGTGGGATGGAACTAGCAAAAGCGATGGCAAATGTGCTGACGGAACTTACTTTTATATTCTGGATGCTACTGGAGACGACAAAAAAGAATATCACTTGCAAGGTACAATAACCTTAATGCGATAGACTATTTCTTCTGAATAATCATCATTCCATCACGAAAGGGCAGTAAATAATTTTCTGCCCTTTTGTCGTTTTGTATATAGCGATTGAACTCAACTATGGCTTTGGTTTCTTTATCATTTTGCTGATGCTCATCAAATATTTTGCCATGCCACAATACATTGTCGGCAATGATGTAGCCCCTTGGTTTTACTTTTTCGAACACAAGTTTATACACATCGGTATATAGTTCTTTATCGCAATCAATATAAACTAAGTCGAACAGCATATCAAATTGAGGAATCACTTCCATGGCATCGCCTATGTGTAACTGAATTTTGTTTTCAAACCCAGAAAGTTTGAAATACTTGCGACAGATTTCTTCCAATTCAGGATCTTTTTCTATGGTGTGTAATGTGCCATGCTCTTGTAAACCTTGCGCCAAACAAATGGCGGAATAGCCTGTGTAAGTCCCAATCTCAAGTATGTTTTCGGCTTGCATCATGCTGCTTATCATTGCTAAAAATCTGCCTTGCAAGAAACCACAAAGCATGATGGGATTCATCACCTTGAGATGGGTTTCGCGGGTCAATTGCTTTAGGATGTCATTTTCCTGTGTGGAAATTTCTTCAGCATAATCATGTATCTTCTGTTCGATAAGATTCATTGGATTGATAAATTAATTGGGTGAAACGATTTGTATCGAAAATTTCATTCGAAATGTGCAGCAATTCTTCGGCAGTTATCCGTTCTATCTTTTTGTTTATATCTTCGATGGTATCCACCTGATTAAAAATCAAACAGGTTTTTCCCACTGAAAACATTTCTGCAATTTTCGATTCGAAAGACAAGGCAAGATTGCCTATCAACTGATGCTTGGCTCGCGACAATTGAAGACTTCCCATCTTCATGTCGCGAAGTTTTTTCAGTTCTTTGCCGATGATGTGCACGGCTTTTTCAAGCGAATCATTGTCGGCACTCACATAAATACTGAAAATTCCCGTATCAAAATAGGGTGCATAATTTGATTCAATATTATAGGTCAAACCATGTTTTTCGCGAACCGCCATATTCAAAATGGCGTTGGAAGCCGAACCGCCCAAGAGATTGTTGAGCAAGGTGAGTCCTACTTTATGTTTACTGAAGTGAGAATATGCCACATTGCCCATCACACAATGGCTTTGGAATATCTTTTTCGGGATAACGTTGCTCGTGGAATTATAGTTTTTAAAAGATTTTCGTTTATGTGCTTTGCCGGTTTCAAAAAATTCTTTTTCGTAATATTTCTTGATAATCTTCACCACTTTCGAAAACTCGATATCCCCTACCACACTGATAAGCATATTTTGTGGCGTATAATTTTTCTTGATAAATTTATCAATATCACTTTTAGTAAACTTCTGTATTCTCGACGGATTGCCAAGTATGTTGCGCCCCAAAGGATGTCCGGCGAACATCATTTCTTCAAATTCATCAAAAATTAGTTCTTCAGGAATATCTTTATAATAGAAAATTTCGTCCACAATTATATCCTTTTCTTTCGCCAATTCCTGCTCAGGAAATATGGAATTGAACGCCACATCCGAAATAAGTTCGGCGGCACGTTCAAAATATTCTTTGGTGAAGGAGGCATGTATGCAGGTATCTTCTTTGGTGGTAAAAGCATTGAGGTCGCCACCAACATTTTCGATACAATTGAAAATTTGATAGGATTTGCGCTTGGTGGTTCCTTTAAAAACTACATGTTCGATGAAATGTGCCAACCCATGTTCCTGTTCGGTTTCGTCGCGGGAGCCCACATTGATAAAAAAACCCAAATGCACAATTTGAGTGTTGCTTCTCTTGTGTATCAAACGAATGCCGTTCGTTAGTTCCGCAAAGTTATATTCATGATTTGTTTTCATACTGCAAAGGTACATCAATTATCGCAAGATAATCGCTACTTTTGCAAAACTGAATTTATTAATATGAAAAATATAGCTGTCTTTTGTGGTTCTGCCGTCGGAAATCGTGCGATTTATAAAACCAAAACCCATCTTTTGGGAAAACTTTTTGTGGAGAACGATTTCTCTTTGATATATGGTTCGGGCAATGTGGGCTTGATGGGTGTTTTGGCTGATAGTATGTTGGAAGAAAACGGAACCGTAATAGGTGTTATAACTCAACATTTGTTGGATGTGGAAGTGGCGCATAAGCATATCAGCCAAACGCACATTGTGGATTCGATGAGCGAACGCAAGATGCTTATTGATAAGCTTTCGGATGGGTATTTGATACTCCCGGGCGGCTATGGAACCTTGGACGAGTTGTTCGAAATGCTTACCCTAAATCAGTTGGGCATCATAAAAAAACCTATTGGCATTTTTAATATTGATGGTTATTACAACAAAATGTTTGAGCTTCTCGACCATTTTGTGGCGGAACGTTTTATTCGCCCCGAACATAAGGAACTTTTTTTTGTGAGTGAAGACGAAAACGAGCTTATCGCGAAACTGAAGACTTTTGAGCCGAAAGAAACGCGGAAATGGTTGGAGAATTACAAAGATACGGGGTTCTGAGGTGGAAGGAATAACCACGGAGACACCATTGGTTGCTCTGTAAAGACAAGGCGCCTTGTCTCTACTGGCTATCCTCTGGCATTTAAACTAATGAAAAAAACACGGAAAACATTTCCCTGCGAGCGGAACTTTTTTGATGTTCACCGGAACAATTTCGCTGCTCGCTGCTAGCAGTTTATGTGTGTCAGGAACAAATTCGTTGTTCAAAGACACAAAATTGATGTTCCCCGAGGCATTTTAGGTGTGCCCCGGAAGCTCCAGGGTGTGCCCTGAAAGTTCTGGGGTGTACTAAGGCACTTTTTTGGCACTTGTAGCTATGTGCTTCTACCCCCCAAAAACCTGCTTCCTATGCCACGGAAGCTTCGGGGAGCACCCCAGCAGTTTCAGGGAGCACCCCAGAGGTTCCGGGGAACATTAAATATGTGCCGGGGAACATTAAATTTGTTCTGGGGTTCATCAAATAAATTGCAGGGAATAAAACGATTGTTCTGGGGAGCGTCCCCTTTCGGCGGCACACTCTACCTCCGTCGCTTCTATCCTTTTAGGTTCCGCCTATTACCACCTTATCTACAAAAGCACCAAATAAAACTTTATTACTTTAGTAACAAACAATAGTCCACACTGATTCTCAACTTTATTACTTTATGCAACTCCAATAAACTAATAAAGCAAAGGATGCGGTGTATAATTCCGGTTATTAAAGTAATAAAGTTTGAAATTTCCAATTGAGAAGGGTTGGTCATAGTTTTTTAAATTTAATAGATGTGTATATCTAATATTTTATACCTTTGTAAACAAAATAAAAATATTTACGGAACATCTAAGATGATTAAAATTACACAAAAGCTCCTCGACCAAATCATATTGCAAGCAAAGCAATCGCCGCGCAAACGCATCAATTATAACTTACATACAAGTGATGATGCTATGTTGCAACGCCTGTTGAATGCTTTGGAACCCGGGACGTATATCAGACCTCACAAGCATGAGACGCCTCCGAAACATGAGGTGTTTACGGTTTTGAGGGGCAAGCTTTTGTTGGTGGAGTTTGAGGATGACGGGGCGATTTGCGATTTTGTCGTGTTGGATAAGAACTCCGATACACTTGCGATGGAAATTCCGCCCCAACGTTTCCATACCATCCTATCGCTCGAATCGGGTTCGGTGGCTTTCGAGTTTAAGGAAGGTCCATACATTCCGGAAACGGATAAAATATTTGCGGAATGGGCACCCGAAGAGGGTAGCGATAGGGTTGCCGAATATTTGGAAATGATACGTAAAGAAACAGGAATATGAACATAAGAAATTCTCTACTGATACTTTCAACACTTTTATTTATGAAAACGAGTTTCTCGCAGAACGAAAATCAAGCCGTGCACAGAGCAAAAATTGCTGTGGTTGCCCATCGGGGCGGCAGTTTGTTGGCGCCCGAAAACACTTTGGCAGCTTTCAGAAATGCTATCGCCATAGGCGTGGACCGCATCGAGCTTGATGTGCATCAAACCAAAGATAAAGTTACGGTGGTGATGCACGATAAAAGTATTGACCGCACCACTAACGGCAAGGGTTTGGTGAGTTCGATGCTGTATGCAGATTTGATGAAAGTGGATGCGGGAATTAAGTTCTCTGACAAGTTTACAGATGAAAAGATACCGACTTTGGATGAGGTGTTGAGTTTGATTCATGGGCAATGTTCGGTGATGATAGAAATAAAAACTCCCGACAATGCTTCGGGCGATATTGAAGCGGATGTGGTGAAATTGGTGCAAAAACACGATGCGTATTCGTGGTGCGTGGTGCAGTCGTTCAACTATGAATCGGTGAAGAAAGTTCACGAACTTGATGCGAAAATCAGTACGGCTTTGCTGTTTGTGAAACCAAATTACGAGAAATTGAACAGGGATGATGCTGCCATAAGTTTTATCTCAGAGATTAACATCTACCATATCTTTGCAAGCAAAAAAGCGATAGATAAAATTCATGCGTTGCACAAAAAAGTGTATGTGTGGACGGTGGATAAACCCGAGCGTATGGCGAAATTGATAGCCAATGGTGCGGATGGGATTATGACCAATAATCCGAAATTAATGAAAGACTTGTTGGCGCAGTAACGGAATATTTCCTATTTTTGCAAAAAATATCAGATGGCAGTAAATGTTTCTATACCCAAAGGCACCCGCGACTTCTCGCCCGCCGAGATGATTCGGCGGAAGTATATCTTTCAAACCGTGGAAGACGTTTTTCGTTTGTATGGCTATTTGCCCATTGAGACGCCTGCGATGGAAAACCTCAGCACACTGACAGGGAAATATGGCGAGGAGGGCGACCGACTGATTTTTAAAATCCTGAATTCGGGAAATTATTTGGAAGGCATTTCGGTTGAAGATATTCAAAATTCGAGCACGGCAAAATTGGCGGCACGGATGTGTGAGAAAGCGTTGCGCTATGATTTGACGGTGCCTTTTGCGCGCTATGTGGTGCAAAATCGTAACGAAATCGCCTTTCCATTTAAACGCTATCAGATTCAGCCCGTGTGGCGCGCCGACCGTCCGCAAAAGGGACGCTATCGGGAGTTTTATCAATGCGATGTGGATGTTATCGGTAGCAATTCCTTGCTGAACGAGGTGGAGTTGATACAGATTATTGATGCCGTTTTTCAGCAACTTGGATTGAATATCACCATAAAATTAAACAATAGAAAGATATTGAGCGGCATCGCCGAAGTGATTGGGGCGCCCGACAAAATTATTGATATCACCATCGCGATAGATAAAATAGACAAAATCGGCATCGAGAAGGTGAATCAGGAATTGGAAAGTAAAGGATTGACACAAGCGGCTATCGAAAAGTTGCAGCCGATACTCTATCTGAGCGGCAGTAATGAAGAAAAGACGGAGAAAATCAGCGGCATCATTGGCGGCACCGACATCGGGCAAAAAGGCATAGCGGAGCTTTCGAGTATCTTTGATTTCTTGAAAAATATACGTTTGAAGACTTCGGTGGAATTGGATTTGACGCTTGCCCGCGGTTTGAACTATTACACGGGCGCGATTTTCGAGGTGAAGGCAAATGATGTGGCGATGGGAAGCATCTGCGGAGGCGGCAGATATGACGATTTGACGGGCATATTTGGCTTGCCCGATGTTTCGGGGGTTGGGGTTTCGTTTGGGGCTGATCGGATTTGCGATGTGATGAACGAACTCAAATTGTTTCCCGAGAACGCGGAAATATCCACCCAACTGCTGTTCACCAATCATGGCGAAGCGGAGATGATTTATGCGCTGAAAGCCTTGGCGGAAATTCGGCGGGCAGGCATTTCATCGGAGTTGTATCCCGATAATGCCAAATTAAAAAAACAATTTTCATACGCCGATGCGCGGAAGATTCCTTACGTTGCATCAGGCGGCAGCACTGAGATGCAGGAAGATTGTTTCACGCTAAAAAATATGCAAACAGGGGCAATGGAAAAAAAATCTTCACAAGAAATTATTGCGCAATTGAAAAAGTAGTACATTTGCTCCCGAATTCAATTCACTAATGCTTGCAACGAATGAATAATTGGTTTCTGAAGTTTAAAATTAAAATCAACCGCGCCGGACTCTGCTGAGGCGCTCCCTTCTGCTTTACCTTACATAAGGCATCATGATGAATTCTCAATTCATATATCATAAATAAAAAATCATAACTCCTGCCTGAAAAAATCATTCGGGCGGGTAAAATCAAATTTCTAAAATCATAATTCTAAAATTTAAAAAATGAAACTCATTATAACAGGAAATAATTTAACCATAACGGACGTAGTGAACGTTGCTCGTAATGGACAAAAGGTGGAATTGCACCCCGATGCAGTGGTTCGGATAGAGAAATGCCGTGCCATGCTCGAGAAAAAGTTGGAAAATCACGAAATTATGTACGGTATCAACACGGGTATCGGCGAATTTTCGGAAATCGTGTTGAACGACGATCAGGTGCAGGATTTTCAAAAGTATTTAATCTATAATCATGCCGCCGGCATAGGCGAACCGATGCCGATTGAACATGTGAGGGCTGCGATGTTGAGTCGTATCAATGTGCATGCTCATGGCAATTCGGGATGCCGTCCCGAAATCACACAGACCTACGTGGAAATGCTCAACAAAGGCGTTACCCCGATGGTATGCAAAAAAGGTTCGGTGGGTGCTTGCGGCGATTTGGCACCGATGTCGCAAATCGCTTTGTTGCTGATGGGCGAAGGTCATGCTTACTATCAGGGCGAGTTGCTGGAAGGCAAAATCGCGATGGAAAAAGCAGGCATAGTGGTGCCGGGATTGCAGGCACGCGACGGTTTGGCAGCCATCAACGGATCGAATTGTATCACGGGCATCTCGTGTTTGATTCTGCACGATGTGAACAACTTTTTGAAGCAGGCTGAAATCGCTTGCGCCATGTCGTTGGAGGCTTTGAAAGCGAATTTGAAACCCTACAATCATCGTTTGCTGGAAGTTCGCGGATTCGCGGGCGGCGTGCGCAGTGCGGCTTCTATCCGCAAGGTGACGCAAAACGGCGATTTGGCAACGGGAAAAATTAAGGTGAAGGTGCAGGATGCTTATTCGATGCGCTCAACGCCACAGGTGATAGGTTCGGCGCACGACCAAATTGCGTGGGCACGTTCACAGGTGGAAATTGAGCTGAACGGCGTGGCGGATAACCCCATCTTTTTTGCGGAAGAAAATCTGCAATTGTCGGGTGCTAACTTCCAAGGAACACCTGTTTCGGTGCCTATGGATATGGTGGGTGCTGTGGTGACGATGGTGTGCGTTCTATCTGAAAGAAGAATGAACCGCCTGAATAATCCTGCCTTGAGCGTGGGTTTGCCACCGTTTTTGACGAAGGGTGCCGGCATGTTTTCGGGTTTGATGTTGAGCCAATATACGGCAGATATGCAGATAGTGGAGCAAAGAATTTTGTCCATGCCGTCGTGTGTGCAGAGTATTCCGGCAGCGGCTGACCAAGAGGATTTTGTTTCGATGGGGATGAACGGCGTGCTGAAGAATCTACAGATTATGGATAACGCTCACGGCATTTTGGGCATAGAATATATGGCAGCGGCTCAGGCGTTGGATTTGCGCGAAAAGTTTGATGAGGAGAAGTATAAGTTGGGCGATGGAACCAAAGCGGCTAAGGATTGTATCCGCAAACATGTGGAGTATTTGGACATTGACCGTCCTTTGTATCCCGACCATAATGCGATGAAGACGTTGGTGCAGTCGTGCGAAATTTTGACTGTAGTGGAAACGGCTATCGGAAGTTTGGAATAAGGGTTTTTGAGATGTTCACGAAGCGGCAGGCAGTGGGCAGGATGCAGACTGTTTGCCCCCGCGTGAGGGATTGTAGAGGAAAGCCCGCAAGGCTGCGCCGCCATAAGCGGCGCTGACTTAGGACTTGGAACGGAAAGCCCGACCCCCGTTATTCAGGGGGGCACGCCCAAAAAGTCAAGCTCCAAGATCCAAATGCCAAACTCCAAAATCCAAATACCAAGTTCCAAATTCCAAGAATGCCTCTACGAATTACGAATTTGCGAATTACAAATATGGGGATTGGGTGCAAGTTTTAAATGCCAAGAAAAGGGAAAAATAAATTAGGGTTAGAAAAAAAAGGCTGCTTCACAGGATGAGGCAGCCTTTTTTTGTTAGGGAAATTGAGTTTCAATAATAATGATGATGGAATAAGCTGCCTGAAAGCAAGAAGGTGTAAAGGATGCTTAATATGGCTAAAATGCCACCTTGGACAATGCCCAGAATACCCAAAATGAAGGCAATGAGGGTTTTGACAAAGGAGCCGCCATGATAGCGCTGTTTGTCGTTTTTCCACAGTTCCATGCCTGCGCGACCTTTCATGAGCCCCATGATGCTGAGGACAATGCCCACCACGCAGCTCAGGATGCCAAAGTAAGGAATCAGGTAGAGCAAGGCAACGGCATTGCCCCAAATGCTTAAGGATAATGCAGCGCCGGCTTCGGGCAGGAATTCTTTTTGATTGATTTGTTGATAGTTTTCTTCCATAATTGATTAATTTAAAAAGTGAAAATATAAAGAGAATAATAATGCAAGTAAAAAGCAAATGAACGATAGCAAGATGCCTATCCATCCCATGACGAGTCCAAATTTGGCGTTGCGGAGGGTTGTGGTTTTTTGCCAATCGGGTTGGAGTTTGTGGTTGCGGATGAATTTTTTGCCCCATAGGATTGCCATCACGCCGAAGGCGAAGGTGAACACCGTGAGGACGATACCCCAAATGGGATACCAAAAATACCAACACAGAACGAGGGACGCGAGCCCGAAAATGAACGAAAGGGAGGATTGTTTTTTTGCAGTCATCAGAATTTAGTTATGGATTTGCACAACAAAGTTCGTTATTATTTTTGATTTATGAGGATTTTTTTTTCGATGAAGCAGAAGTTTTCTTGGGCTCTAGGGCTTTTTCCTCTTTGGGTTTCTTGGTGGAAGGCTCATTATAAATGATATAATCCCTGTAACGCGCGGAGTTGGTGGTTGCATACAAATCCTTGCCGATATTGCTCAGGCGCATCATTTCTTTATACAAATTGTTGCCCATTTCGATGCGCTGCTGGGTTTGAATTTCGCGTTCGGTTTGGGCATTTTGTTGCAGGTCCATGTCCAATTCGAATTGGATGTCGAGCTGTTCAATATTGTCCAACATGTCTTGGGTGAGTCCTTCCGTAGCCAAGTCGGCGAGATGGCGAGGGGCAACAAGTCTGACGGTTCGCGCCAAGCGATGCAGGATGTCATCGGTGGTGTGATGCAGGCGTTCGAATTTATAAACGCGATAGTTGCGATGGTTGATGCCCCATTTGTTGTGCACCATAGTGCGATAGGTGCGCAATGCCAGCCGAAGCTTTTCCTCCGACGCATCCTTGTTTTCGGTGGCTTCCATTATGGTTCCTACCATGGTAACATCTTGGTCGAAATCGTCCCAATCACTTCGCTGCTGGTGAAATGCCTCTAGGGAATCATCATTCACGCCCCGATTCATAAAATCAAGGATGTCGCGTAGAACAAACATCCGAATCAAGCTGCAATGACGGCTCAGGTCGGCGTCAGACATATTATATTTGCGTACTACAAGCTTTCGTTGTGCCATATTTTGGTTTTGTTTTGGTTTTCGACTGCAAAGATACAAATATTTTTCGTTTCGATTACTATTTTATTGAAAATAATTTCTTTGTTATTGCCAATCCTTTTTTGGATATGTTTATTCCTTTTTTTGTTATAGATATTCTATTGTTTGCTATTTATATTCTTTTTATGTTCATCGCTAATCCTTTCTTTGCTATCTTATATCTTTTCTTGTTTATGGTTTATCTTTTCTTTGTTATTTATATTCCTATATATGTTATTGTATTTCC
>CAIOJS010000302.1 GCA_903858655.1 uncultured bacterium
CACTCAACATTGGCTTTGAAGCGGTGCAGGGCGATGTGGTGATTACCATGGATGCCGATTTGCAGGACAGCCCCGACGAAATCCCTGAACTCGTTCGGATGATAAAGGAAGATGGCTTCGATATGGTTTCGGGATGGAAGAAAGTGCGCCACGACCCTTCGCTCACAAAAAATATCCCTTCCAAATTCTACAATTGGATGACGAGCAAAATGTCGGGCGTGAAACTTCATGACCACAATTGCGGATTGAAAGCCTATCGAAAGAACGTGGTGAAGAGCATCGAAGTGTATGGCGAGATGCATCGCTACATTCCTGTCATTGCCAAATGGGCAGGCTTCAAGAAGATTGGCGAGAAAGTGGTGGAGCATCGCAAACGCAAATTCGGCGTCACCAAATTCGGCATTAATCGTTTTGTGAATGGTCCGCTCGATTTGATGTCTATCATGTTTGTGTCGAAATTCGGCAAACGCCCCATGCATTTGTTCGGTTCTTTGGGTGCTATTTTATTTATGATAGGTTTGGTGGCTGCAGTGATGATCGTAGTGCAAAAGATATATTATTTAAATATAGGTATAAAAGCGCCTTTAGTAACGAGTAGTCCGATACTCTATATCGGCTTGACCGCTATGATTATCGGTACGCAACTGTTCTTAGTCGGCTTCTTAGCCGAGATGATTGCCCGAACATCCAACGACAGAAATAAATATCAAATAGATAAAAAAACAAACGTTTAATTCGAGAAAAGTAATTATTTTTAAAAGAATTTATAGCAAACGCTTGTTTGTATCATAATTATCTGTATCTTTGCACCCTCAAAAATAAAAACAGGCAAAAATGGCAAAGAAGAGTAAAGATGCACGTATTCAGGTAATCATGGAGTGCACCGAACATAAGAACAGTGGTCTGCCGGGTACATCTCGCTACATAACCACGAAAAACAAGAAAAATACTCCTGAACGTCTCGAGTTGAAGAAGTATAACAAAATCATGAAGAAAGTAACTGTACATAAAGAAATTAAATAGTTTTAACCATGGCAAAGAAAGTAATTGCAACACTGAAAACAAGCACAGGCAATGATTACGCTAAAGTAATCCGCATGGTGCGTTCACCTAAAACAGGTGCTTATACATTTAATGAAACTATCGTTCCGAAAGATATGGTAAAAGAATATCTTGCAAAAAAATAAATTCTTTAAAATATATAATTATACTTCAAGCTTTCCCATTGGGAGAGCTTGATTTTTTTACAGAACTTTGTTGATGACAACAATTTTATGTAATTTTGCAGATTCAATTAATTAGCATTTTTTATGAGCCTATTTAGCTTTTTCTCTAAAGAAAAAAAAGAAAGCCTCAACGAAGGCTTGTCGAAAACGAAAGAGAGTTTTTTTTCGAAACTATCCAAAGCCGTCATCGGCAAATCGAAGGTTGATGATGAGGTGTTGGATAATCTGGAGGAGATTTTGATTTCGTCGGATGTGGGCGTCAAAACGACTTTGAAGATTATCGAACGCATCGAAAGCCGCGTGTCGCGCGACAAATATCTCGGCACTCAACAATTGAACACCATCCTGAAAGAAGAAATCGCAGGATTGCTTGCCGAAAACAATACCCACGATTTGCAAGATTTTGATATCCCCGAAGGGAAAAGACCTTACGTGATTGTCGTTGTTGGCGTGAACGGTGTGGGCAAAACTACCACCATCGGCAAATTGGCATATCAATTTAAAAATAAAGGATACCAAGTGATGCTGGGCGCTGCAGACACCTTTCGCGCAGCGGCTGTTGGCCAATTGACCATTTGGTCGGAACGCGTGGGCGTGCCTATCATCAGCCAAGGGATGGGGGCAGACCCTGCTTCGGTGGCGTTTGATACGGTGAAGGCGGCGATGGCGCGCAATACGGATGTGGTGATTATTGACACGGCCGGACGTCTGCACAATAAAGTGAATTTGATGAACGAATTGTCGAAAATCCGCAAAGTGGTTCAGAAAGTGATGCCCGAAGCACCCCACGAGGTGTTGTTGGTGTTGGATGCTTCTACTGGACAAAACGCCGTGGAGCAATGTCGTCAGTTTACGGCTGCCACCGAAGTGAGCGCTTTGGCGTTGACCAAATTGGACGGCACGGCAAAAGGCGGCGTGGTGTTGGGAATCTCCGACGAATTTAAAATCCCTGTGAAATATATTGGCGTAGGTGAGAAAATTGACCAACTGCAGATTTTTAATAGGGTGGAGTTTGTGGATTCGTTCTTTAATGGGTAAGACCCAAATTCCAAATACCAAATTCCAAATCCCAAGGTTAGCCGCTACTAATTACGAATGTTCGAATTACTAATGCCGCTCATAGATTCTTTAGGCTTGGAATTTAGATCGAGGAGAAGTTACACAGAGATACACGGAGTAAAAGGAGATACACAGAGGGTTTTGAGGTATTCGTAATTCGAACATTCGTAATTCGTAGTGGTATTTAATCGGAACACTTTAATTTGAACAAACATGCATCCTTCAAAAAAGAAAATCATCATCAATGTTGTTACACTTGGCTGTGCTAAGAACACGGTTGATTCGGAGAAAATCATGGGCAATTTGCCTGTGGCGCGCTTCGATATTTTTCATAATTCCGACAAAGAAGCCGACATCGTGCTGATCAACACCTGCGGGTTTATCAGCGATGCGAAACGCGAATCTATAGACACGATTTTGCAGTATGTGGACGCCAAAAAGATGCGCAAGGGCATGAAAGTGTTTGCCACGGGCTGCCTCACACAGCGCTACAAAAGCGAGCTGCAAGCCGAAATCCCCGAACTGGACGGCATCTATGGCTTTGCCGACCTGCCCGACCTGATTCGCGCCCTGACGCAAACCAACATTGACCTCACCAATACGCGTTTCCTGACCACACCCAAACATTATGCTTACCTGAAAATTGCGGAAGGCTGCGACCGTACTTGTTCTTTTTGCGCCATCCCGCTGATACGCGGCAAACAGGTGTCGTATCCCATGGAGCAGGTGGTGGAAGAGGCGCAGCAGTTGGCAGATAAAGGCGTGAAAGAGCTGATAATCGTGGCGCAAGACACTACCTATTACGGTTTGGATATTTACAAAAAACGTCAACTGGCGCTGCTGCTCGAACGCCTGTCGGACATCAAACAATTGGAGTGGATACGGCTGCATTACGCATTCCCGGCGGGTTTCCCCGAAGATGTGTTGGACGTGATGGCGAGCCGCAGCAACATCTGCAACTATCTCGACATCCCCCTGCAACACATCAACTCCGAGATGCTCTCCTCCATGCGTCGCGGCATTGATAGCCTCGGAACGCGTGCCTTGTTGGACAAAATCCGTTCGCGCGTGCCGGGCATCCACCTGCGCACGGCTTTCATCGTGGGCTATCCGGGCGAAACCACAGCGCAATTCAACGAGTTGGCGGCTTTCATTCGCCAACAGCGTTTCGAACGTATGGGCGTGTTTAGTTTCTCGAAGGAAGAAGGCACCTACGCCGCCGACCTGAAACCGCTCATCAGCGAGCGCACCAAGCTGAAGCGCATAAACAAATTGATGGAGATGCAACAAGACATCGCTATGGATTTGAATCAGGAGATGATTGGCAAAACCTTGCGGGTGCTGATTGACCGCAAAGAGAACGAATATTACATAGCCCGCACCGAATTCGATTCGCCCGAAATTGACAACGAGGTGCTTATTCCCGCCAAGGAAATCCTCGGGATAGGGGAGTTCTATGAGGTGAAAATAAAGGGGGCGGAGGCGTTTGATTTGTTTGGGGAAGTTTCTTGATTTTTAGATTTTAGATTTTGATTTGAGATTTTGGAATGGTAGATTGTTCTATTGTTGAATTGTTCTATTGTTATTTTTGGGGTGTTCTGTTATGCCAATATGTTGAAATAAAAAATAACATGTGACGCATTATAATAAAATCCAGAAGGGATAACATTATTATAGAACACAGGATGCAGCGAATCCCAAAACCCGGAACGGGTGACATGATACTATCATCCCTTCGGGATTTTATACAGGATGGTCTGAATTGTTTTCTATAATAATTTCAGTCCTTCGGACTTTTACGTATCATTAGAAAAGAAGCTATTAAGTTTACTTTTCACTTCATTTATAATGCTACTAAGGTTTAAATTGATACGCTAAATAAAAATGTGCGTTACATCAGATAACAAGAAAATAAACAAGCTAAACATCCAAAATTCAAACAAAATGATGATGGGGTAGGGCAGAGGCACACCGCTGGCATAAACTTTGAAAGCGAAGCTTGTTAATTTTATTTTTTTTCTGTTAACAAATATTAATAATTATTAACATTTCTATGATGATGTATATCGAATATATTTCCGATATTTGCATTGTTTTTCCATTGGAACTTTAGCGAAGCTAAGTTCAAATTTAAAAACTATCGTTCTTAATTGATTTTTTTATAGAAAGTGATAGAGCTTTTCAGATGCCATGCAAGATGCTTTTTGAGACCTCCAGAATGAATCTGGAGCCTTCCAGAATGAATCTGGAGCCTTCCAGAATGAATCTGGAGTCTTCCAAAATGATTCTGGAGTTGCTCAAAAATGATTCTGGAGCATTCCAAAATGATTCTGGAGTCTTCCAAAATGTTTTTGGAGTCTTCCAAAATGTTTTTGGAGTCCTCCAAAATGATTCTGGAGTCTTCCAAAATGGTTCTGGAGTCCTCCAAAATGGTTCTGGAGTCCTCCAAAATGAATCTGGAGCACTCCAAAATGGTTCTAAAACACACTTTTTATTGCTTGTAACGTTCTTTATATATTTAATAATCAAACAAATAATATATTTCTAAATCAATAAACCTAATATTCATTTAAAACCAAATCACAATGTCAAAAGGAAGAATTCCGGAAAGTAAAGAAGAAGCTGGCAATTATGTAAAAAATGCTGACCAGCATCTCCACGCCGAAGATGGTACCACCACCCGCGGCGAAACATTGGGCATGACGCCCGATGAACTCATTGAATTAAGGGGTTTCAAAACCAGTGCCTTTAGCGGCAACCCACTCTCGCCGGGAATTTTGGATTTGCAACTAAATCCATTAACCCAAAACAGAGTAACCACAGTCCAATCTGACGAGTGGTTGAAAAATTTAGGCGATTTTTTTCGCCCGATTTTGGTTCGTATCAGTGGTAGTAACTTCATTAACGACACCGACCGCCTGGTGTTGAACATTGCAATTCCAGGTGCTAACACCTCACCTACCGGACAAATGACAGAACAATGTCTTGCACAAATCACTCCAATAGGCGATTGTCAAGTTGAAATGAAATGTTATACATCTCAAGATGCCAAACGTGCCGGATTGCCCGAAGGTGCTGATGGCGTTCAGGTGGCTTCGCGGGTTGATTTGGTGGAACTCGAAAAAGATGAAGCAGGACACGACATCCCCGGCAAAGTGGTTCAGAAATCTATTTCATCGGCTTCGGAATGTACCACAAAAGACAATTATTCATCGGCATCTTTTATCCATAAAGTGGAAGGAGCCAGTCCAAAAGACACGGTTCATTTTTTCCATCGTTGGATAAACACCAAACATCCCGAACGCAACGGACCATGGACGGGACCTACTTCAACGCCTTTGTTGTAAGAGTTTTTTAGTGAGAGCTTCGCCGGGAATGGTGAGGCTCTTGCTTTTTTTGAGTACTTTTTTTTTAATAAATATAATTATTCATCTAAACAAATAACCATGAAAACAAAATTATTTTTATTGATTGGATTTTTATCCATCAATTTCATTTTGACGGCTCAAGTTTGGTTTGCTGTTGGAAATGGTACAAACAATCGCATTGGTGCGTTCTCGGTTTATAATTCTGAATTATATGCAGGCGGAGCATTTAATTATGCACCCGATACCTCAAGGGATGTAATCAAATGGAACGACACTGTATGGTCAAGTTCCAAAAGGAAGATTACCAACAATGTTTACTGCCTTGCGGTGTATAATTCTGAATTATATGCAGGAGGACATGGTACTAGTGATACTTCAACCCTATACCTTATATCAAGGTGGAATGGTTCAGGTTGGTCAAAAGTAGGTAGTGCAACTGGAATAAATATGGGGATATATGCTGTTAATGCATTAGCTGTTTATAACGGAGATCTTTATGCTGGAGGTAGTTTTAGCACATTAAGTGGCATTTCTGCACATAATATTGCCAAGTGGAACGGAACAAGTTGGTCAGCACTTAGTACAGGCACAAATATGGATATATTTGCCTTAGCAGTTTACAATAATGAATTATATGTTGGTGGAGCGTTTTCAACTGCCGGAGGCAACGCTACAAGTTGTATTGCTAAATGGAACGGAACCACATGGTCGGCTGTTGGTTCAGGGATGAATGCTCCAATTTATTGTTTAAAAGTATTCAATGGAAAATTATATGCGGGAGGTAATTTCTCAACCGCCGATGCAAACGTCGCAAATAAAATTGCCTCCTGGGATGGAACAGCATGGTCGCCTGTCGGAAGTGGAATGGATAACCTTGTTTACGCTTTAGAAAGCTATAATGGTGCATTGTATGCAGGAGGCTCTTTTATCCTTGCCGGAGGTGTTTATGCAAACTATGTTGCTAAATGGAATGGCAGCAATTGGTCAGCGTTAGGGGCTGGCATGAATGATGACGTATGGGCATTAGGCGTGTATGATTCCGTGCTTTATGCCGGTGGACTTTTTACGGTGGCTGATGCGACCATTGTCAATCATATTGCACGACTAAATGAAGGAGTAGGAATGACAGAAACTCCAAGTAATAAAGTAATTAATATCTATCCAAATCCCACTACCGATAATCTTTATATAAAAACTGACCAGAAATCTTTCATCGAAATACTGACTATTCAAGGACAAATCATTAAATCACTTTACAGCATCGAACCAGAATCATCTATTGATTTGCGTGAATTATTGTCAGGTATTTATTTTATAAAAGTAACTACTGAAAAAGGGGTGTATGTGAAGAAATTTATCAAGGAATAAGTTTTTAGAATTATTAAAATAAAAAGCTTATTTCCTCACCGAGATAAGCTTTTTTTTCGTACCTTTGCCAAATAACAAATATATATAATAAACCAAAACAAAAGAAATCATGAAAAAACTATTACTTTTTACAATTGTTGCCTTCTTAGTTACGATTAGTAGCTATTCACAAGGCTATTGGACACAAAAAGCCGATGTGCCCAACAGTGATCGAGCCAATGCAACTTGTTTTTCGGTATTGGAAAAAGGTTATGTTTGCCTGGGTGTTACCACCATCCATGTCACCGACCTGGAAGAATATGACCCATTGACCAACATCTGGACAACCAAAGCTCCTTTTCCGGGTGCTGCCAGAAGATGCGCCACAGCATTCAGCATCGGCAACAAAGCCTACGTGGGCATAGGCGCCATAGGACCTCCCTATACCTTCTACACCGACTTTTATGAATATGACCCGACCTTAAACACCTGGACAGCCAAGGCACCTTTCCCCGGACCCGGACGAATTAATGCGTACGGTTTCACTGTTGACAATATTGGTTACTTTGGCGGAGGCAATTCCTCCTCAGCAACCTATTATAATGACCTGTGGGCTTACAATCCAAGCGCAAACACCTGGACTCAAAAAAACAACCCGCCATTTGCAGCACGTTCCGGTGCAAGCACTTTTGATGTAAAAGGTAGAGGTTTTGTTGGTTTTGGCTTAGATATTAATGGCACCTCTTTATCCGATTTTTGGGAATATAAACCCTTAGTAGATGTTTGGACACAAAAAGCAAGTTGTCCGGGCGATGCGCGATATTTGGCAGCAGGCTTTTCGATGTTTGACTATGGATATTTTGTTACGGGCTATGCTACCGGAACCATGAAAGATCTGTGGCAGTTCGACCCAAATGCAAACGCATGGACACAACTCGAGGACCTGACGGGCTCTGCGCGAAGCAACGGTATAGCATTCGGCTTAA
This sequence comes from uncultured bacterium, assembly GCA_903858655.1. Classification (GTDB taxonomy): domain Bacteria; phylum Bacteroidota; class Bacteroidia; order Bacteroidales; family CAIWKO01; genus CAIWKO01. The sequence goes on from CAIOJS010000302.1 coordinate 7,987, forward strand.
ACAATAAAGGCTATGTAGGCACCGGCTATGTGGGACCTGCAAGCACAGACTATATTAATGATTTTTGGGAATATACGCCAAGTTGGTTTGGCATTGACCACACAAGCAATGGAACATTCGAATGGAATCTGTACCCATCGCCTGCCCATGAAAAGCTATTTGTTGCTTTGCCAAAGTTATCAATACCATCCGTGGCAACCATCTACAATCTCAACGGACAAACCGTGATGCAACACACGCTAAACAACTCAGAAACTCAATTGGACATTAGCAGCCTAGCCAAAGGCATCTATATGCTAAAACTAATGAGCGATGAAGGTGTCATGGTGAAGAAATTTATCAAGGAATAAGATTAAAAATAGAAATCTTAAGAAAGGCTTGTCAGGGATAGGGGACAGGCTTTTTTTATTTGATAGTAATAAATAATTTTATCTTATAAAATGAATCATTTACAGAGAAATTGTCTATATTTGCACTAAATAAAAAAACACAAACAAAATGATTGGGAAAATTATTAATATTGACTCGGAAATTTTAGGAGGCACACCTGTTTTTAGCGGCACACGTGTCCCCATCAAAAACTTATTCGATTATTTGGAAGCCGGCAAAACTATTGATTCATTTATTGAAGACTTTGATACGATTAAAAAAGAACAGATATTGCAATTACTAGAACTGACCAATAAATTATTATTAACCTCAACCCAAATACTGAATGAAAATTTTGCTTGACGAATGTGTTACAAAGAAGGTGAAAGAGCTTCTTTTAGGTCATACAGTATTTACAATTGGCCAAATGGATTGGCAAGGCTTAAAAAATGGTATGCTTATTAAACAAGCCGAACAGCAAAATTTTGACATCCTGTTGACCATTGACAAAAACATTTCTTATCAGCAAAACACGTCCAAATATAATATCTCAATAGTAGTATTAAACTGCAATAACAGCACAATAGAGTCTATTAAAGATTATATTCCTAATTTCTTGGAACAAGCAAATAGTTTTGAAAAGGGGATGTTATATATTATTGAAAAGTAGGCTTATTAATTACTCACCCTATTAAGTTATCAGCTTTGCTTTATCACTATAAATAAAAATTATAGGTATTTGAAGTGCTTCATGCACTTTAAATACTCCACGTACTTTAGGCACTTTCAATACTTCCTAAAGTTTCTCCCTCAAATACCTCCCCGTAAACGATGCCTCACATTTCGCCATATCTTCCGGTGTTCCTTCAAACACCAAATAACCGCCTGCATCGCCGCCTTCCGGTCCCAAATCAATCACCCAATCTGCGCATTTAATCAGCTCGATATTGTGTTCAATCACGATGATGGTATGTCCATTCTCAATCAGCGCTACAAACGCTTCATAGAGCTTGTGGATGTCGTGAAGATGCAAGCCTGTGGTAGGCTCATCAAAGATAAACAAGGTGGACTTATCCACGCTGCCTTTCGACAGAAAGGTGGCGAGTTTCAGGCGTTGCGCTTCCCCGCCGCTCAAGGTGCTTGAGGGTTGCCCCAATTTTACATAACCCAAACCCACATCTGCCAAAGGCTTTAGCTTTTCCATGATGCGGTCTTCCGTCGTATGTTTCTTGCCCGACCCACTGAAAAATACCAATGCATCGTCTATGGTCATATCTAGCACATCTGTGATATTTTTTCCCTTCCAAGTGATGTCGAGCACCTCGTCCTTGAAACGTTTGCCCTGACAACTGTCGCACACCAAATGGATATCAGCCATAAACTGCATCTCAATCAACACAAAGCCATCTCCCTGACATTCCTCACATCTGCCTCCGGGAATATTGAACGAGAAATAGCCGGGTTTGAAACCGCGTACCTTCGACAATTGTTGGTCGGCAAACAGGTTGCGGATTTCATCGTATGCCTTGATATACGTAACAGGATTGGAGCGCGACGACCTGCCGATAGGGTTTTGGTCCACGTATTCCACATTGGCAATGCGGTCCATGTTGCCGTTCAGCGTGGTATATTTCCCTGTCTTTTCTGAATAGCCGCCATACATCTTTTTGAGTGCGGCATACAAAGTTTTCTTCACCAATGTCGTCTTACCCGAACCGCTCACGCCCGTAACCACTGTCAGCACCTGCAGGGGGAATTTTACGCTGATGCTTTTCAGATTATGCTCATGTGCGCTACACACCTCTACGAAAAGTTTCCATGGATTTCGTAACTTGGGAACAGGTATAGCAGTGATTTTGTTTAGATATTTCGATGTCAGCGAATCGGAGTTTTCTATGAGTTCCTTAAAATTTCCTTGGAAGATGAGCTCCCCGCCATGTCTGCCGGCGTAGGGACCGATGTCAATAATCTGATCGGCGGCTTTGATGATTTCCTCGTCGTGCTCCACCACGATGACCGAATTGCCGATATTTCGCAAACGCTTCAACACTTTTATCAACCTATCGGTATCACGAGGATGCAGACCGATGCTCGGTTCATCCAAAATATACATAGAACCCACCAAACTGCTTCCCAAAGCGGTCGCCAAATTGATGCGCTGCGATTCCCCGCCCGACAACGAATTGCTCGAACGATTCAACGTCAGATAACTCAAACCCACATCCATCAAAAACTGCAAACGATTGATGATTTCAGGTAATATACTTTTGGTGATTTGCCGCTCGTAGTCGTTAAATTCTATCCCTTTCAGAAACTTCGTAAGTTCACCTACAGGCATCAAAACCAAATCTATTATAGATTTTTCAGCAAGTTTCACATAAGTAGCATCCTTGCGCAAGCGTGTCCCTTTACAATCAGGGCAAACCGTCTTGCCGCGATACCGAGCAAGCATCACCCGATATTGTATCTTGTAAGTTTGTTCTTCCACATGCTTAAAGAAATCATTGATACCATTAAAATAGGAATTTCCTTTCCACAGCAATTCCTTCTGCTCCTCATTGAGTTCAAAATAGGGTTTGTGTATTGGGAAATCGAATTTATAGGCGGTATTAATGAGCAAATCTTTCCATTCGCTCATCTTTTCGCCTTTCCAACATGCTACAGCCTCTTGATAAATGGATAAATTTTTATTGGGAACCACCAAGTCTTCGTCAATGCCAATCACACTTCCGAAACCTTCGCAGCTTTTGCAAGCACCATAAGGATTATTAAAGGTAAACAGATTTACGGATTGCTCTTCGAACGTCATACCATCCAACTCATATTTATCCGAAAACGCTCGTTCATTTTTCTCCTGATTTAATTCTGTAGTAACGATACAAGTACCGCCGCCTTCATAAAAAGCCGTTTGCACCGAATCGGCAATTCTATCACGACTATCATTAATAGTATCAGAGATGAAAAGTCTGTCAACGACAATGTTGATGATAAACTTCTGTGATTTCTTTTTCTTTAGATTCAGAAACTCCTCAATCTTCATCAATCCTCCGTCGAGCGTGATTCTTTGAAACCCCTGCTGCTGCAATATCTGCAGATGCTCATCAAGCTTACGATCTTTAGCGACTATCATTGGACATTCTATCAACACCTGACTTCCATTGTCTCTGCTTAACACATATTCAACTACGTCTGTAATTGTGTCTTTCTTTACCATTTCCCCCGAAACAGGTGAATACGTCTTTCCTACACGTGCATAAAGCAACTTGATAAAATCGTATATCTCGGTTGATGTTCCTACTGTGGAGCGGGGGTTATGCGTTTTGACTTTTTGTTCAATTGCAATAGCAGGGCATATACCTTTTATATAGTCTACTTCAGGTTTTGGCATCCGTCCCAAAAATTGGCGCGCATACGAACTCAAACTTTCAACATAACGACGCTGTCCTTCGGCATAAATAGTGTCGAACGCCAAAGAAGATTTTCCCGATCCGGACAATCCTGTTATGACGACAAACTTATTTCGAGGAATTGCAAGATTAATATTTTTTAAATTATGAACTCGTGCATTTTTTATTATAATGTGATATTTCGAACTAAATGATTCAATATTAGGCAATTTCATTTGTGTATTGGTCTTTTTAAATTGTAAGTAGAAATATTTTTTTCAAAATTATAAAAAAAGTTTTGTTTTGAGTCAAATTATTATGTATCTTTGCAAATTATTTTAAGAACCGTAACAATATTACATTTATTAATCACGTTAAATCTATTAGATTTAACCTAAAATTGGAGGACAATTATCGGATAATACATTTACCTTAATCAGTACTAATTAAAAAAAGGAGGTAAACATGCCTATTAAGCAGCTATCTAACGATCAAGAGTTGATTGATTGTTATTTATCCGGTAATCATTCTAGTCTCGAAGTTCTCATCAATCGACACAAGAAACGAGTTTTTACTTACATCCTCATGGTTGTAAAAGATCATCATCTTGCAGAAGATATCTTTCAAGATACTTTTGTGAAAGTTGTAAATACTTTAAGGTCTGGTACCTATAAGGAAGAAGGAAAGTTTTTACAATGGGTGATGCGTATTGCTCATAATTTAATTATTGATCACTTTAGGAAATCAAAACGCATTCCTTTGGTTGAAAACAGCGATGATTTTGATGTTTTTGATACCATTAAAATCTTGGAACATTCTATCGAAGATAAAATGGTGCACGATCAAATTCATAGCGATGTTAGAGCACTCATTGAGTATTTGCCGGCAGAGCAAAAGGAAGTTCTTGTAATGCGTCATTATTATGATATGAGCTTTAAGGATATTGCAGAAGCCACAAACGTTAGTATAAATACGGCTTTGGGCAGAATGAGATATGCTTTGATTAATATGAGAAAATTGATTGATGAAAAGGAATTGATTTTAACAGCTTAGTCGAATCAAAATATTCAAAAAGAACCGAAGATTTTTCTTCGGTTTTTTTTTGCGCTAATACAATATAATATTTCTGTAAGCGTTTTCTGAATAGTTATTTTAAAACCAATTTAATCTGCCTATGAACAAACTCATTACTCTTGAAGATTTATTACTATTTGTTTATGATGAAATTACCGACATGTCTGCTAAAAGTTCAATTAAGAATGCCATTAAAACGGAGCATTATATTTATAATGAATTTACTCGGTTAAACGATGCGAAGCACGAGATGGAGACAATTATGGTAAATCCACCCGATTCGGTAGTAAAAGAAATCGTTTCCTATTCAAAAGCCCTCGCTGTTGTTAATGTGAGTGAGCAAAATTTAAGAACCATAATCAAAAATTGATTAGAAAAAGCTCTGTAATGGAGCTTTTTTTTTATACCTTATTATATAGTATGATTTCGATACAGAAAAGATATAAACTTTTTGTGGAATATTTTTCGGAACATCTGCCAAATGCAGAAACCGAACTATATTATACAGACCCTTTTCAGTTGGTGGTTGCTGTGATTTTATCGGCACAATGTACGGATAAGCGAGTGAATATCGTTACACCCTATTTGTTTTCAAAATTTCCGGATGCGGAGGCTTTGGCTCAGGCAAGTGAGGAAGATGTTCTGCAGATTATCAGAAGTTGTTCGTATCCGAATAATAAGACAAAGCATTTGATAGGTATGGCAAAGATGTTGATTCAAGATTTTCAGGGGGTGGTTCCCGATGAGGTGGACGAATTGCAGAAACTGCCGGGAGTTGGCCGGAAGACGGCGAATGTGGTGGCTTCGGTGGTGTATAAGAAGCCTACGATGGCGGTGGATACGCATGTTTTTCGGGTAGCTGCGCGAATTGGGTTGACAGTTGATGCAAAAAGCCCGTTGGCAGCAGAAAAGCAGCTTGTGAAATATATTCCGCAGGATAAAATATCGTTGGCGCATCATTGGTTGATATTGCATGGGCGTTATGTATGCATGGCGCGGAAACCGAAATGCGAGGAGTGCGGTATTTCAGACATCTGTAAGTATTACGAAAAAAAATAAAAGACTATGATACAAAATTATTTTAATGAAACACGCTTTGCGGTCACTGTGTGTGATGTGGCGGGCATTATTCTCTATATGAATGACAAATCAATGAAGACGTTTGAGAAATATGGCGGAAAAGATTTGATTGGGCAGAACATTTTGGACTATCATCCCGAGCATGCGAAAGCTATGATACACGACATGCTGCTCAAGCATAAGGACAATTCTTATACCATAGAAAAAAATGGTATTAAAAAAATAATTCATCAAACTCCGTGGTTCGAAGGGGGCGATTTTATGGGTTTCATCGAGCTTTCGATTGAGATTCCGTTTGATATGCCGAATTTTATTCGCCAATAGCTGCTTCTTCTTCTATAAAAAAAGAAAAAAAAATTCAATAATATTATACAATATCAAAATAAAATATATGTTTAGATTTATAAAAATAATCTTATGAAAGGAAAAACATTCGCAGAAAAGATTCTGGGCGCTGAATGCGGCAGCATCGTTTTTAAAAAGCCCGATATTGTGCTTTCGCACGATAATACAGCAAGTATAAACGCCACTTTTGGCAAGATGGGCGGCACCCAGGTGGCGCATCCCGAGCAATTGTTAATCGTTTTGGACCATAATGCGCCCCCCACCAACGCTAAATTGGCAAACGATTATCAAAAGATACGCGACATTGTTGCCAAACAAGGCATCACGAAGTTTCATGATGTGGGAAAGGGCATTTGTCATCAGTTGATGAGCCTTTATGCACGCCCAAAGATGATTATAGTGGGCAGCGACAGTCATACATGCACCGCGGGGGCTTTTAATTCATTCGCCGCAGGCATTGATAGGACGGAAACTGCCGGGCTGTGGAAACAAGGGGAGACTTGGTTTCGCGTTCCGGAATCTATAAAAATTACGCTGAACGGAAAACTTCCGACAGGCGTTTATGCGAAAGACATTGCGCTTTGGATTATTGGCATGATGGGCAGCGATGGCGCCGATTATATGTCCATAGAATATCATGGCGAAGGGGTGAAATCCCTGAGTATCGCTGATAGAATGACGATTGCTAATCTGGCATCCGAAATGGGCGCTAAAAACGCTGTGTTCCCCGCCGATGAAGTGCTGTGGGATTTTATCGGCACTAAAACCCAAGGGGAATGGGCAGATGCGGACGCTCGATATCTGAAGGAGTTTACTATTGATTTGAATACGCTGTTTCCGGTGGTGGCTGCGCCGCATCATGTTGATAATGTGATGGCTGTTTCGCAGGTGCAGGGCACTAAACTGCATCAAGCGCTGGTTGGGACATGCACCAACGGGCGTATAGAAGACATCCGCATCGTTGCGGGAATTTTGAAGGGCAAACAACTGCCCGCCGGCTTCCAACTGTTGGTGATTCCTGCAAGTATGGAAATCTATAAGCAAGCTATGGAAGAGGGTTTGGTGCTTGATTTGCTGAATTGTGGCGCTAATTTCCTGTCGCCGAGCTGTGGACCATGTCTGGGGACAGGGCAGGGGATACCCGCCGACGGTTATAATGTGATTTCGACTGCCAACAGGAACTTTTTGGGACGTATGGGCAACGAAAAAGCCAGTATTTACCTGGCTTCGCCTGCCACGGTGGCATGGTCGGCGCTCAAGGGCGAGATTACCGACCCCAGAGGCATCGCGGCGAACGATACGTTTCCGTATGCGAAGGAACAGGGACATTCCATTCAGGCTCAGAAGGGCGAAGTGCGCTTCCGGCAAGGCGTGTGGGGCTATGGGGATATAGATAATATGAATACAGACCAGATGTTTGCCGGTAATTTGACCTATAATATCAATAGTTCGGAGGGCGACAAGATTATGCCGTATCTTTTTAAGGGTGTGGACGAAAGTTTTGCCGAAAATGTGAAGGCGGGCGACATTGTGATTGCCGGACTGAACTTTGGATGTGGCAGTTCGCGCGAACATCCTGCCGTGGGGCTTGCTTTTGCAGGCGTGCAGGCGGTTATTTGTAAGTCGGTGAACCGTATTTTTTATCGTTCGGCGGTCAATCAGGGTTTGCCGATTCTTGTGGTGCCCGAAGCGGTTGATAATTATAAGGTTGGCGACACTGTGGAGGTGGATATGGCAAATGGAACGATAAAAGTTGCCGGTAAATCATACACGTTTAACGCTTTGCCCGAAAAGCTGATGAATATTTTTAAGGCGAAGGGGCTTGTGGAGTATGTGAAGGGTTGACGGAAGTGCCTAAAGTGCCTAAAGTGAACTTAAGTGCCTAAAGTACTTATGGTTTCGGGTTGAAAGTTTGAGATTTAGGGTTCAAAGCTTGTGGTTTTGGACCCTATTTTTTTTTCTTTATACCTTATATTATATAGCTACTTCTTTACAATATATCTTTAGTGCCCTATAGCGAGCGTTTTTTTACCACGGAGACACGGAGAGCACTAAGAGGCACTGAGATTGCTCCTTATTTTACTTCGGCTGCGCACTATAGGTAAAGCCATAGTCGCCATCCAGAACGCCGTTGTGCTTATGAACATAAAAAAGGAAGTTGAGGGTTAGGAAAAGTTGCACCAGGATGATGGCTATCAGCAAACGACGGCGGTGTTGGAGTATCTTCGCAAGAAAAATATACACAAAAGGAAAAGCACATATCAAATAGTGCGGCTGGATGGCGGTAGCGCTCAAGGTCATCATCACACCTAAACCTAACAGGATGCTATAGAGATAAAACTTTGTGATACTGAGGTTGATAAATATGGTACGAAACGCAATTTTCTTCTTGAAGAATAGAAATATCTTCTTAAAATACGTCCCAAGTTTCACCACAGTGAAGCCACTGGCGATGAGCAGAAACAAATGCGCCGCCGCCACCAAATAGGTGGGCATACCATTGATAAATGGCTCCCTGAGGAATTGCCAAAATTCCTGACGCATGGAGTACATGATATTGAGTCCTTGGGAATCTATGAACCAATAGAAAAAAAAGTTGAACTGGAAAATGGTGAGGAAGCTTTGGCGCGTAAACTGCGGATGCAGTAGCATATAATGTATCCAAGTGAGGAGCGTGATGCTGCCCAAAAGCGAGCCGAGCAGCCACCAGAACCATCTGAATTTGATATGATTATAATAATCGTGCGCCAGCGAAAACAAAAACAGCCCCGCAGCAAAGAAAAATCCGCTCATGTGAATCTGCCCTATCAAAGCGCCAAAAAGTCCCCACACAAAGGCGCCCCAAGGCTTGCTACGATAATAGTTTCCTAAAATAATTAAAAAAGAAAACATCGGCAGGAGGTCTTGCGCCCAAATTTTGCGCGAAAAAAGTACCGCCAACGGACTAACCGCCGCCAACGCAATGCCCCAAAGCCACACAGAACGCTCCTTTTCGTCAATCTTATATAAAGCAAAGAGCAAAAAACACAGTATGGCGACAATGTTCACCACCTGAACCACCAAATTCATCTGCAAGGGGCTGTTAGTGAACTCGGCAATGCCCGCAAACACACCCAAACTCAAGCCCGGATTGACCAAACCGCCACCACTTTGCATGCCCGCTTCGGGCAGTTGATGGTTTTGGGCTGCCAGATGCGCTTTTTCGTACATCCATTTCTCGTCCGTCTTCCACTCCATATCGCCGGGGAAAATAAGACGCAGGATTAAGCCTGTCAGGATGATAAGATAGATTAAATAGTTTTGTTTTAGGTTCAAAATATTATGTTTTTTGTTCGTAATTAATCGTTATAAATCATTAGAAATAAAAATTTTGCCGCTCAGGCAAAGCATAAAAATTCCACAATGCAAATATCGGAAAGTTTATTCTTATTTTCGATATTTATTTTTCAAAATTATCTTCA
>CAIOJS010000303.1 GCA_903858655.1 uncultured bacterium
AGTACATCGAGTATCAGACCAAAATGTTGCCGCGGGCATGTAATCATAATGAAATTATATGATGTTGAGGTGGCTAAAACTGCTGGTGGATCCGTTACAGGTCTTACATCAGGAACATCAACAAATGAAAGTTTCGGTGCTGAAATGCATAGTCTGACCTTGACATCCGGAACATTTGACCCGGGCTCAATGGCGGATTTGACCTTAAGTGGTGACTGGACAAACAATGGAGGAACATTTATTCCAGGCACTGGCACGGTATCTTTCTATGGAGGAACCGGCGACAGCCATATTGGTGGCACAGCAGTGAACCAGGATTTCTATAAATTAATGATTAGAGAAAGTCCTACATTGGCAAGTACTGGTCAAACTAAACGTACTGTTTGTGTAGGCAGCACAACCAGCCTGCATGTGCATGAAATTGAAATTTCCTCACTTGCTGCTTTGGAGGCAGGCACAGCAACCGAAATATTTTTAACAGGTAACTTTACGATTAACGATGGAGAATTTATCCCGGGATCAGGAACAGTTATTTTTAACGGAACAGTAGAACAGAAACTCACCGGAACATCCAATACCAACAATGGAAATGTCCATTTCAATAGCGTAACGGTGAATAATTCTTCAGATTATAGAATAGATACTTTCACTTGCTGTGGGTACATTCCACGCAGAACCACTGTAACAGGGGACTTGACTTTCATTGCAGGAAAAATGAAACTAAATAATTCTGATTTGATCATTGCTCCCGGAGGTTCTATTATTGGCGCTTCTCCTTCAAGCTATGTGATTACAGATGGAAGTGGCTCATTGCACAGATATGTAAATAACAATAATACTGAAGTAGAATTCCCTGTAGGCACATCAGGCAGTTATACCCCTCTTACTTACAAACTCACCGGCTCAGCAGGAGCAACCACCTTAGGTGCAAGAGTAGCAGATGGTGTTTCCACATCTTATGATTCTAACGAACAACCAAATGGTTCGATTGTTACCAGATCAGTTTTAAAAACATTCTTCGCAAGTGGCAATATTCCATCCGGAGATAACCTAAGTATGTCTGTTCAATGGAGCGCCGCAGATGAAGGGCAAGGTTTCGACCGCGCTCATTGCGACTTAGCTCATTTCACCAATGGTGCATGGACATACTTCCCTGCATCAGCAGCAACTTCTGGAAATGGCGGGGGTATTTATAGAGGGTCAGTAGATGTTATTGTTTCATTATCTCCCTTTGCAGTATTTTGTCAAACTATCACGAACTCATTTACAGGAACCACCTTCTGTGCTGGCAGTGCAGTAACGGTAAATTACACGACAAGTGGCGGAGCTTGGAATGCTGGAAACGTATTCACGGCTCAACTCTCAAATGCTAGCGGAAGCTTTGCATCTCCTATAAACATAGGCACTGTTACGTCAACAACTTCAGGTAGCATTAGTGCATTTATACCAGCTAACACACCCAATGGAACGGGGTATCGTATTCGAATTCACAGCAGCAATCCTGCCGGAGATGGCGATATTAACGGTTCTCCTATTACTATCAATGCTGCCACATCTATTAGCAGCCAATCCACAGCATCACAATCATCCTGTTTAAATGGAACTTTTTCGCCGATAAGCGTTATAGCAACAGGAACAGGAGGACTCTCCTATCAATGGTATAAAAATTCGGTTGCAAGTAATGTAGGCGGGACTGCCGTTGGAACAAACTCTAACTCTTATACACCATTAGCCACAACTGTTGGGACGTCGTATTATTATTGCCTGGTTCATGGAGGTTGTGGCTCAGATGTTAAAAGTTCAATTTCAGGTGCCTTTATAGTTAACCCTGAAATATTGGTAACATCAACAGAAAATGCAGGACCCGGCACACTTCGCCAGGCAATACTAGATGTATGTGATGGAATTGTCATTAACTTTGCTTCAGGTATTGATGGAGGGATTATAACCTTATCTTATCCACCTATTTTTATTGATAAAAACATAATATTGAATAATAGCAATCATACTTCAGGTATTACCATAAAGGGCACTAGTGATAATATCATCATTAATGCAAACAAATCACTTACCTTGGCAAGTGGAAGCAAAATTTCAGTATTGGGAACTATCGTGAACAATGCTGGCGTCAATGGCTTAGTAATTTCTTCAGGAGCCTCATTCATACAAAACACAGCGAATCTGCCGGCAACAGCAAAAAGAGCGCTTAACAATGGCTGGCATCTATTTGGCTCGCCATTTCAACAAAGTATGGGAGCTACTCTTTCTAATATCAATTCGGGAGTTGGCACAGTGCAATTGAAACCCTACACCAATGGAATCAATTGGCTCGCAAATGTAACTTCACCATTGTATTTCTTACAACCGACTTTTGGATATGCCGTGTGCCCAAGTATTGCGGTAACGGCATCGCTAAGCGGTAATCTCTTCAACGGATTAGCTACTCCTGCCAGTTACTCAATTCCTTTGGTTTACAACGGTACTTTAGCAACTCAAAGCTGGAATTTAGTAGCCAATCCTTTTCCCTGTTATTTAGATTGGAGATTGTTAGGAAAAACAAATTTAAGTACAACGCTCTATTTGTGGGATAATACACTAGCTATTGGGCCTCCTGTTACAACAACAACATACTTTAGAACCTACAATGCCTCTAACGGTGTAGGAGTTCCTGCAACAGGAGCTTCTCCATACATTGCGCCAATGCAAGGGTTCTTTGTAAGAGCAATTTACACGAATCCAAGCCTATCATTGCCTCTAACAGCGCGAACACATAGTACTGGAGCTTTTTATAAAGAAGCAAACAATACCGAAATATTGGTTCGTCTGAAAACAGAAACTCAAATGGGCTTTGACGAAATTGTAATCTGTAAAAACCCTGATGCAAAACTTACCTACGAAGACTATGATTCAGAAAAGATGTTCGATGGTTTGCCCGTTGGAATTTACTCTCAAGCGGCTTCAGGAGAAAAACTGGTCATCAACTCCATCAGTGATACCAACACTATTATTCCTCTGACTATTATGGGTAGTGCCGGCGACAAAGCAAATATTACCGCCTTCGATTTAGAAAGCATTATCCCTGTGTATCTTGAAGATCGTTTGAAAGGTAAAATAATCAATCTGTCAGAGAATTCATCCTATAGTTTTGAATTTCCTACTGATGTAGTTACCGGAAGATTCTTCATAAGATTCAATAACAGTAATGCTCCGCTGACCGCATCGGATATAAATGTATTTGAAACAAATCAAAAGCTTAACATCATAGCTCAAACCGGCGAAGAAATTCAAGAAGTGGAAGTGTTTACACTAACAGGTACGTGCGTGTTCAAAGCCAAGATAAGTAGCAGTAATGTGTTTAATAAAACTTTGAATTTATCTTCAGCTATCTATTTGGTTAAAGTAAAAACTTCGCTTTCTACTAAAAATGTAAAGGTGAATTGGGAATAATTAATTTTTCATAGCAAGAAAAGAGCCTGCATCAAATTGATGTAGGCTCTTTTGTTTTGGATGTTATCTGTTTTTCCTTTTAGTGTTTACATTTGTTTACTACAAACCAATAAAAAATAAAGACTTTCAATAGCTTAGTACAACAAAAAAAATATATCTAAGTTCATACAAATTTATGCTCCCAGTCATCCCATTGAAGAAAGTATCTACAAATTTAAGGATTTTGTTTAATATGCGTCGCCTACTTTTTTACGTTCTAAGATAGTTGGTTTGGGTCTTTTAATGAGTTCGAGGGCTTCGCCGCGCCATAGTTCACGTTCGGGAAAAGATAGCATTCTATTATTTTCTCTACCTAATAACCTGAGTTCGGGTTAAGCAAATAAAAGTAA
>CAIOJS010000304.1 GCA_903858655.1 uncultured bacterium
TCAAGACTTAAATCAAAAATCATTAATAATCAGCGACTAATCACGAACTATCTTCATTGTTGATAAATTTTTGTGAAACAAATTGTGCTTCGCTTCAAACATTACACTATTTTTGTAAATCAAATAAGAATCTATGGCTGAAACTGTACGAAAACGAATTAAACCTGCATTGACAGAACAAACCTTGCTGCAATACGGCAAAATCCCACCTCAAGCCATTGACTTGGAAGAAGCTGTATTGGGGGCATTGATGCTCGAAAAAGATGCACTAGCAACGGTAATTGAAATCCTCAAACCCGAGGTTTTTTATAAAGAAACACATCATCATATATTCGAAGCGATACGCAACTTATTCAATCGTTCGCAGCCTGTTGACATTCTGACCGTCACCAACGAGTTGAAAACGATGGCCTTGTTGGATGTGTGTGGCGGACCCTATTATATTGCTCAACTCACTTCGAGAGTCGTTTCGGCAGCGAATATCGAATATCACACGCGTATTTTAATTCAGAAGTTTATTCAACGGGAACTCATTCGCATCTCTAGCGAAATTTCGAACGAAGCCTACGAAGATACTACGGATGTCTTTGATCTTTTGGATAAAGCCGAAAGCAATTTGTTCAACGTAAGTGACACAAATTTGCGTAGGAAGTATCTTGATATGCAAGCTATCCTGAAAGAAGCTATCAGCGAGATCGAAAAAGCGAAGGAAGCTAATGAAAACAATGAGATACCTACCCTCGGCGTTCCTGCAGGCTTTTCTGCTTTAGACCGTTTGACAGCTGGTTGGCAAAAATCCGACCTTATCATTTTGGCGGCACGTCCCTCCATGGGAAAAACTGCAATGGTGCTTTCTATGGCACGGAATGCTGCCATTGATCATGGTGCCCCTGTGGCTGTTTTCTCCCTCGAAATGTCGGCTTTGCAATTGGTATTGCGTTTGATTTCTATGGAAACCGAATTACCTTCCGATCGCCTCCGTCGTGGACAATTGGAAGATTATGAATGGGAACAACTCAATAGCCGCATCAAGAAACTCGAAGATGCTAAGATATTTATTGACGACACCCCTGCCCTATCAATCTTCGAACTTCGTGCCAAATCACGTCGTTTGGTGGCTCAGCATGGCATCAAACTCATCATCATTGACTATTTGCAGCTTATGACGGCTAATGTGGAAAACAAAGGCATGCGTGAGCAGGAAATCAGCAGCATTTCGCGTGCATTGAAAGGTCTGGCGAAGGAGTTGAACATCCCTGTGATTGCCTTGTCGCAGTTGAGTCGTGAGGTGGAGAAACGCCCTGGCTCCAAGAAGCCAATCCTATCCGATTTGCGCGAATCGGGAGCGATTGAACAGGATGCCGATTTAGTGTTGTTCATCTACCGACCTGAATATTATAAAATAACAGAATTTGATGATCAAACACCAACACAAGGATTGGCAGAAATCATTATCGCCAAGCATCGTAACGGACAAATTGGGGAAGTGAAGTTGCGTTTCCAAAGCCGTATCGGGAAATTCTGCGATTACGCTGATGGCTTTGATGGCGATAGTCATAGCATGTCTCCAAATCAAGACTTCTATGAAACACCTGCCAAAATAATGCCTTCAAAAATGAATAAGAATTCGGGGAATAGCGAGAAGAATAACACGGAAGGATACCCGTTTTAGCAATCTTGGTGTTGAAATATAATTAAATTTAATTACATACTAAGCACTATTGCTTTAGCGTTAGTAATTAGAATTTGATTTAACGTGAAAATTTAGATGAAAAAAATTATTGCATGTATAGTGCTTGCTTTGCTATTCAAACTAAGCTTTGCTACCTATTTGCTTCTACCGATGGATGATGCACAAAAGAATCATCTAAAAGCTTATGGAGCCACTTATTGGATCTTGCAACATGAAGTGGAAGTGAGTTGGCTTTTGAATTATCGCGGTGGGAGTTTTTTGGTGAAATATGCGAAGGTTTTTCAAGATGAATGTAACATACGTGGTGTCTCCTGTGAAGTGATTGCTGATGCGCAGGCTTCTGCTATTTTACTTGATATTGCTGATCCCGAAGCTAATATGGATGAAGTAAAACTGATTAAAGTTCCGAAGATTGCCGTCTATTCTCCTAAAAATAAACTCCCTTGGGATGATGCAGTTACTTTAGTGCTTTCCTATGCTGAAATTCCTTATGACATCGTTTATGATGAAGAAGTACTTACAGGTTTGTTACCTAAATACGATTGGCTTCACATGCACCATGAAGATTTTACAGGTCAATATGGAAAGTTTTGGGCAAATTATAAAGATGCCGATTGGTTTAAGGAAGATCAACGCATCTCAGAAGAAACCGCCCACAAATTGGGTTATGAGAAAGTATCGCAGTTGAAATTAGCGGTTGTGAAAAAGATTCGCGATTTTGTTGCTGGTGGGGGATATCTTTTTGCCATGTGTTCCGCTCCTGATAGTTATGATGTGGCGCTTGCGGCTGAAGGTGTTGATATTTGTGATGTAATGTTTGATGGAGACCCGATGGATCCTCAAGCACAACAAAAACTTGATTATACTCAATGCTTTGCATTCACCAATTTCAAGATTTCGACCAATCCCTATGAATATGAAATCTCTAACATAGATGTAACTCAAACAAGAAAAGTAACCCCTCAAAATGATTTCTTCACTTTATTTGATTTCTCAGCTAAATGGGATCCTGTGCCTTCCATGCTTTGCCAAGACCATACGCAGATAGTGAAAGGGTTTATGGGGCAAACCACTGCCTTCGATAAAAAGCTGATTAAATCAAGCACTTTAATTATGGGTGAGAACAAATCGGCAGACGAAGCCCGTTACATCCATGGTGAATATGGAAAAGGGATGTGGACCTTCTTAGGTGGGCATGACCCCGAAGACTATCAGCATTTCGTCTATGACCCGCCTACTGATTTAAACTTATATCCTAATTCACCTGGATACCGCTTGATATTGAACAATGTGTTGTTTCCGGCAGCGAAGAAAAAGAAACAAAAGACTTAGAAATTCACGTCAAATGTTTCGTTATTCACTTCGTAAGTAGCATGTTGCATGCAGGTATCAGAATAATGAACAGTCCTGATGGGCAAATTACTAGGCATCACTTCCACAGCGCCTGAATGTAACCAAAAACACGAATTACTAAATATCAAACTCTGAATAATATTGGAATTAAAACTACCAACTCCCGAGGTAATACCTATGACAGGTGCAGTACTTGATTTTCCATTGTAATAAAACACGTCGTCATATATATAGGTATGCGTGGCGGTTCCTAAAGCCCAATCCACCACATGTGTTGCATACCATTGATAAGGGTCGGTTCGATATTGGATACTAATGTTTGAAGTGTCGTAAAAAACAATATCCTTCCCCGATTTTGAATAAATAATGCTCAGATTCTTGTTTCCTGTGATAGGTTTCGAATCAATCATAAAGTTGTTGAAAGTGGCTCTGAAATAAGAATCCACTTTTGAAAGAAGTCCGCTTACTTGAACACTTATTGTCCCTGAACGTTGCAAACCATCGTTGCAGCTACAGCTTGAATTCGGGAAGCTTATCGTTAAAGTTTTAGGTGTAGTGGTTGTATCAAACGGAGTTAATGAAAGCTCCATGCAACTTTCATTCGTATGAAAATTTGATGTATCATTCGGATGATAGAGGCTGTCTTCCATTTCCATCCATGCATATAGGACAGTTTTAAACACATCATTAGAAAGCACTTCCGCCGTATTGTTGATTAACAGATGGCTTGTATCATTATCTGTGGACGTATTGCTTTTCTTGCAGGAAAAACAAATGAACAATGAGCTAAAGACCATTAAAAATAGCAGTAATTTCGCTTTCATTTTATAACTTTAGTATAGGTGCAGAAAGAATATTTCAGTCCATTATTTTCGTCAGTATAAGTTTCGCTCTCCTCAAAAAGCGACCAAAGGTCCTCGGTGATTTCAGGAAAGAAAGTATCTGCATCAAACCTAGCAGCGACTTTGGTGATATATAATTTATCGGCTATAGTGAAGAATTGCCTATAAATACTTGCACCACCCATCACAAAGTTTTCAGCATCAGCATCCATTTTCACAATAGCATCTTCAATAGAATACGCCATTTCGCATCCGGGTATCACTTCATTGAGCACATCCGTTATCACAATGTTTTTTCTTTTAGGCAATGGTCTGAAGGGCAAAGAAAAATAGGTGTTCTTTCCCATCACAACTGTATGTTCTGATGTAAGTTGTTTGAAGCGCTTTAAATCGTTCGAAATATGCCACAGCAGCTGATTGTCTTTCCCAATACCATAGTCTTCAGCAATGGCAACAATAATTGAAATTTGTTTGTTTGAAGTCATAGAAATAATTTAAATGGCAATATCAGCTTTAATATGGGGATGTGGATTATAATCAGTCAGTTCAAAATCATCGAAATGGAAATTGAAAATATCTTTAACATCAGAGTTAATTTTCATTACAGGTAAATTTCTAGGTTCTCGTGTAAGCTGCAATTTGGTTTGGTCGAGATGATTCAGATACAAATGAGCATCGCCCAAAGTATGAACAAAATCGCCGACTTTCAGATTGCAAACTTGGGCTATCATCATTGTCAGTAAAGCATACGACGCAATATTAAAGGGAACCCCTAAAAAGATATCTGCACTTCGTTGATACAATTGACAGGATAATTTGCCATCGGCAACATAAAATTGAAACAAGGCATGGCAAGGTGGAAGTGCCATCTTTTCTATTTCACCCACATTCCATGCACTGACCATAATTCTGCGCGAATCAGGATTGCTATGAATGGTTTTAATGACTTGAGAGATTTGGTCAACTGTTGTTCCATCGGCACAATGCCAAGAACGCCATTGGTGTCCATACACAGGACCTAAATCCCCATGCTCATCCGCCCATTCATTCCAAATGTTGACTTTATTATCATTCAAATACTTTATGTTTGTATCGCCTTGCAGGAACCATAATAACTCATAAAGGATGGAGCGCAAGTGAAGTTTCTTAGTAGTCAGCAAAGGGAACCCTTTTTGTAAATCAAATCGCATTTGATACCCAAAAACGCTGACAGTTCCAGTTCCTGTTCGGTCAGATTTTTCAATGCCGTGTAGCATCACATGATTCAGTAAGTCGAGATATTGTTGCATGTATTAATTTTTATAATGCAAAGATATTTTATTTTGAAATATAATTCAGAAAAAACTTAATGATATTTTATTGGACAAAAAAAAACCGACTGTTTCCAGTCGGTCTTATTAGTAAAAAAGACGTTACGGTAGAGAATTCAAATAAGCTATACTCGCCGAATCTAATGTCAATCCATAATCCGTAACATTCCAAATAATTGATTGAATATTATATTCAGAGCCAAAAGGATATTGCTTAGGAATCATGATGGTTGAAATTTGATTCAAATCAGGATTATTGGTGATAGGTCCAATATAATATACAGCGTTATAACTACTAGGTGCTAAGGTATGATTTAGACAATAGGCACGAATACATGCAAAAGCAGTGTCATGTGCAGGAAGAGGAATATTAATGGCTTGTAAGATATATCCTTTTTGATAGATACCCAAAGAATCAACGACATCCAATGAATCGCAGAAGATTAATCCACCTGGTATTGTTAAAGTGACATTTGTGCCTAATGAATTATAAAATGCAATGTAAAGATTAATATAAGTACCAGTGCCATAGCTTAGATAATTTGCTTTTTCCTGATCAATAGGGAATGTACCTTGATAGGTGTATTTGTCAACGTCAGCACTTTTACCTAAAGTACCACCGCGGATACTTCCAATAATGTGAACATACGAAGGCAACGAATAATGCGTGCCTGTTGGAAAACCATGATGTGTTCCTAAACCAGCTAATGTATTTTGATGTATTGGTACATACGGCTTCTCAGGTTGAGGTGATTGTGTTTGTTTTTTGCAGGAACTATATATAACTCCCACGGCAATTAAAATTGCAAATAATAAATAACTTTTTCTTTTCATAGCGTTTAAAGGTTTGGTTAATATATATAACGTCAAATTTCAAGAAGTACTAGTACTATTTTGAAATAAAGTGTAAAGTACGTCATTTTTTTGCTATTATGCAAGTTATTTAACATTTATTATTTTATCAGGATTAAAAAAGTCAGTAATTACAAGGGATGCAGAAATTCGAAAAAAAAAATGTATTATTTATAAATTTCAGGTATTATTTGTCCAATGAGAACCATTAATCCATTCATAGCTAAAGATTTCATTTCATCTTCGCCCGGATATACATAGATTGGAGCAATAAAATGCACACGCTCTCTTATCCAACTCACAAAATCTTCATCATAGGCTATACCTCCTGTCAAAAGAATACCGTGAATTTCCCCTTTAAGCACTGTTGCCATTTCACCAATGCATTTTGAAACTTGATATGCCATAGCCGTGTAAATCAATTTAGCCTTTTCGTCCCCATTCTTCACACGATCTTCCACTTCGGAGGCATTATTCGTTCCGAGATACGCTATTAAGCCGCCTTTTCCCCTTATCATACTCATTATCTCTGATTCAGTGTGTTTTCCTGAAAAACATAATCTCACAACCTGACCAATGGGTAAGGTGCCGCTTCGCTCGGGAGAAAAAGGTCCGTCACCATCAAGAGCTTGTGTCGTGTCAACCACTCTACCTTTGCGATGGGCAGAAACACTAATACCCCCGCCCAAATGAACCACAATTAGATTCATGTCTTCATATTTCTGTCCCAAAAAACGTGCATGCGTTTTTGCAATGGCTTTTTGGTTTAAAGCATGAAAAATGGAAACACGAATAAAGTTAGGATGTCCGGATATGCGTGCAATATCATCCAATTCATCAACAACAACAGGGTCTGCAATGTACGCTTTTAAATCTTCACGGGTACAAGCGATATCATAAGCAATCAACCCTCCTAAATTACTAGCATGTTCACCTTGAACTCCGGTAATCAAATCTTTCCGTAAGGCTTCATTGACTTCATAAACACCCGATTTGATAGGCTTTACTAAACCACCCCTGCCAACAATAGCATCAATGGTTTCAATATCAATGTTGGCTTCGACGAGTTCGCTTAGAATAATGTTTTTACGAAATTCGAATTGGTCGGCAATTTTAGCAAACTTGGAAAGTTCTTCGGAAGAATGGCTGATTTTTTTAAGAAAAAACAGTTTATAGTTTTCGTAAACAGCAATTTTAGTTGTGGTTGAACCTGGATTTATCGCTAATACCTTCATAGCTTTTTTAATGATTAAATAATTCTATTTAGCTAGGAGAGCTGCCAAAGCAATAGAGTACAATTTAGTTTTCTCGCTATCGCCGCGAGAAGACAGCACTGTGGGAACTTTTGTACCCATTACGATAGCTCCTTGCTCTCCGCCCATCAATTTACTATTTGCTTTATAGAAAACATTCCCCGACTCAATATTGGGAAAAACAATACAATCCGTATCACCTGCCACAGGACTTTGAAGTTTCTTTATTTGAACGCTATCCATATCAATACACACATCAAGTGCCAAGGGACCATCAATCAAAGCACCATTTATTTGACCTCTATCTGCCATCTTAGAGATGATTGCAGCGTCAATACATGCAGGCATCGTTGCAGACATTTGTTCTGTGGCTGCCAAGATAGCAACTTTTGGATTCATAATGCCTAAAGCATGTGCCACTTCAATCACATAATTGGTGATGGCAATTTTCTGTTTCAAATCGGGAGCAGGAATTATTGCAACATCACTCACTGTAAGAAGTTTGTGATAATTTGGCGTTTCTATCACAGTTACGTGCGACAAAATAGCATTGGGAGGCATAAGCCCAGTATCTTTGTTTAGAATTGCCCGCATATATTTATCAGTACTCACCAAACCCTTCATCAACAAATTCCCTTTACCTTCGTTTATCAAGGCAACAGCCTTATCAGCTGCTTTGATTTCGTTAGCCTCCTGAACGATTTGAAATTTAGTAATATCAATATTTTCTTCCTTACAAACTCGAGCAATGGTTTCGTAATCACCAACAAGGGTTGCATCTATCAAACCATAATCTATGGCTTGACTTACGGCACCAATGGTATGCGCATCCATGGCATACGCAGCCACCAAACGTTTTTTCTCTTTGCTTTTCAGCATATCAAACATTTGATCCAATTTAGTTATAGACATATACGACCTCCTTTTTGGTTTTAAAATTCGGCTGCGAAAATAATGATTTTTATCAACGCTCCAACAAATATTCAAAATTTATTTTGTGTAGAAATCTATCATCTTTTGTATGGCTAATCTGCATACCGGACAGAAATTATTTATTGAAATAGATTTCATGGTACAATCATAAGAAGGACGATAAACACCTTTGTTCACATACCCGCCTCCTTCAAATACGCCAACCTTGCCCTTATAGGTTGCATCATTGGGTGTTGGAATAGGAATACCTTTGTCAACCATGTTTTTCCATTTGGCATCAAAGTTCACCATGGTAGTTAAATTTGGATCGGGAGGTTCAACATCTAATGGATAAAATTCGTTGTAAGACGTTTCAGAATCGTAATATTCGTCGCCCAAACCCGCAAAGGCATGCCCAAACTCGTGGGTGAACACATATTCTCCCACAGGATTCTCACTTATACATACTGCATAATGATTATAAATGGCGCCGCCACCATAATGATCAGAGTTCACCATGATATAAATTTGGTCGTAAGGTGCATTGGAAGCTATATCACGCAAGTCTTTGTTGTCTGAAGTCATCAGATAGCGTTCGGTGTCGAAGGTATAGAAACTTGTTTCTACTATCGTGTTTTTCCACACACCTTTGCCGGGCATATCTGTGCCTGATTCAACAGAAGGAGCTTCAATAGCCCATATATTAAACTTCGATTTATTTTCCTTGTAAGGTGTTGCATTAAACAGATAATCAGCAAAACGTTTAGCATCTTTGATAAATTTATCCATTTCTTCTTTGGTGTATCCATCAGGAATGATAACAATATCCACTTTCACGGCAGGGTCGCCGGAATTGAGAATATCATATTTCGGAAATATCATCTTACGTTCTTTTGAAATAAAATAATCTTTGGGGTCAATGGTCAATTCAAATTTCTTTTCAAAGGTGCCTTTATGATTGCGCGAATCGAATTCCACACGTATTTTGTTCTTCGGAAAAGGACAGGTGACAGTTTCAGAAAAGGATTTCACCACCAATTTGGCTTCATCAGTGGTTTGCCATTCTGAAAAAAGGGTGGAATAGGTTCTAGAGTAAATCAAAGTGTTGGAAGCTAAATCATACACAAACACCTTATACTTGCCATAATCGAAAATATCGAGCATATTTACTTTCGACCCTCCCCAAAAAGGTTCTTCTTTTAATTGGTCTAAAGAATAGGTATCGGTAAGGTTGTTGCCCGTATGATAATAATCTATACGGAGGGTTTTGTTTTCAAAATAGTCGTCGAATGCAGCTTGCGACTGTATCCAGACAAACATAAATAGCGCAAATAGTGTCTTTTTCATAGGTCTTTTTTTTATTAAATGTTAGCTTTGAATTTGGGTGTGAAAATAGATTATTTTCAATTACAAACCGCAATTGTTCAAAAATATTTTTTAAATAATATTTTTTTGTGTTGTATATGAACAATAATATCTAAATTTGCACTAATTATTGTTTTATTTATTAATCAA
>CAIOJS010000305.1 GCA_903858655.1 uncultured bacterium
CAGGAATTGAAAAAACAGGGAATCTCTGCCAAAGTGATTAACCTTCACACGATAAAACCGCTGGCTAAAGAAATAATAATTTCTGAGGCAAAGAAGACCGGTGCTATCGTTACTGTGGAGGAGCACAATGTCATCGGGGGTATCGGCAGCGCGGTTGCCGAAGTGCTCTCCCAGAACCTTCCGGTACCCATGAGGATCATTGGGGTTAATGACCGGTTCGGCGGATCTGGTCATGTCGATGAGCTGTACCGGGAACTGGAT
Organism: uncultured bacterium; assembly: GCA_903858655.1. GTDB lineage: Bacteria > Bacteroidota > Bacteroidia > Bacteroidales > CAIWKO01 > CAIWKO01. The sequence continues at coordinate 262 of CAIOJS010000305.1, forward strand.
CTGACGCCGGAACATATCAGCCGCGCAGTCCACGAAATTATGAAAATGAGGTGAACTATGAAGATCTTTCTTGATACGGCAAACATTAAGGAAATTTCCCAGTATGCATACATCATAGATGGGGTCACGACAAACCCTACCCTGATGGCACAGGAAAAGACCGGCTACCAGATACGCGATCATATCACGGAAATTGCAAAGATAGTTCATGGCCCCATCAGTGTCGAAGCAATGAGCCAGACTGCGCCGGAAATCATAATCGAGGCGGAGGAACTTGCCGCTATCTCGCCAAATGTTGTCGTCAAGATACCCATGAATGAAGCCGGGCTCCAGGCAGCAAAGGTGCTCAGTGACAGAGGAGTAAAAACAAACATTACCCTGATCTTCTCCGCAAACCAGGCCTACCTTGCTGCAAAAGCCGGGGCCACCTACGCCAGCATCTTTGTCGGGCGGCTCGATGATATAGGTCATGACGGAATACAGGTAGTCAGCGATTCAATGGAGATATTCCGTCAACATAAACTTGAGACGGAACTGATCACCGCCAGTGTGCGCCACCCGCTCCATGTTATCAATGCAGCCAAAGCAGGATCACACGTCATTACGATTCCCCCCAAAGTCCTTTCCCTCATGTTCAGGCACAACCTGACTGACGTTGGCCTGAAGAAATTCTCTGACGACTGGGCCCAGCTTGCAAAGAAACAGGGAACCGGGATATAATGACGCTGGATATTGACAACTACATCCGCCAGCACCAGGAAGTTATCCAGAAAATTTCTGAAGATAAGGACCTGAAAAACAGGATTGTGGAGATATCGTTACTCCTTGTGCACGCGTACCGGAACAACAAGCGACTGTACATCTTTGGGTGCGGAGGATCTGCTGCCGATGCCCAGCATATCGCTGCCGAGTTCATCAATAAAATAAATTTTCCCCGACAGAGTCTGCCTGCCATAGCCCTCACCACTGATACGTCCATCCTGACTGCTATCGGAAATGATGATGCCTTTTCCAACATCTTCAAGCGCCAGGTGGATGGACTAGTAACTGAAGGGGATATTGTGCTTGGGATCAGCACGAGCGGGACTTCTGAATCAATTATACGAGGCCTGAAAGCAGCCAAGGAGAAGAACGCCATCACCCTGTTTTTTACCGGCGAGAAAATAAAGGGCATTCCGGGTATCACCGACTATACCATCAATGTTCCTTCACCCAAAACACCGTTTATCCAGGAAGCGCATATTATGATTGCCCACATGGTCTGCACTTTTGTGGAGAGTGAACTATTCCATGAGTGAGATCGAACAGAAGATCAAAAAGATCAGCCTCTTTACTCTTGATTTCGATGGCGTCTTTACAGATAACCGGGTTTTCATAGATGAGAACGGCAAGGAAACCGTAGTATGCGACCGGAGTGACAGTCTTGG
>CAIOJS010000306.1 GCA_903858655.1 uncultured bacterium
ATAAATATATGCAAATACATCTTAGCTCATTTCATCCAAATTATTCCACCACAATTTTCTCAACATAATATACCGATGCATTTTGCATTTTATATCTTACAAAATAAATCCCTTTTCCCATAGCGGTCAAATCAATAGTTTGATTCAGGGCAGGCATCTGTGTTGTGAAAACTACTTTTCCCAGGATAGAAAAAACGCTCAATTGTTCAATCTGCTGATTGGATGTTAGGGTGAAATTTCCATTAGATGGGTTGGGATAGATAGCCACGGGAGCAACATCCTGCTCATCCACCGAAGTAATCAACGAACCAAGCACATAAATGTCATCAATTTTTGACACACCATTTGCTGCCACCAAAGCGGGTGCTGCACTTGAAGTATCGCTGGTTATTATCCAACGAATAAACACTTGCGATAGGTTGTTACAGGCTGTAGGCAGGCTAACGTTCGAAAGAACTGCGGAGGTCCAGTTGTTTGCAGCAATCATGTTGGTGCCGGGAATGTCGGTCCAAGTGCCTGTTCCTCCAACTGAATACTGTGCTTTCCAATCGCGTGGACCTGCATTTGTGCCGCCCGATTGCTGTTTGGAATACAGTTTTAGCATATTATAACCGGTGGTCACCACTTCAACTTGCCAATATTTGGTGTTTGCCCCGGTGTTCCATCCTGTGGCTTGGGCACAGCTGGTCGTGACTCCATTCGTTGACCAATTGATGGCGCTGGTGCCTCCATGAGTAGAAAGTAAAACCGATGAGTTGTTAGCATTGTGCACTGTAGGGTTTGCATCCGCAATGGTGCCTAAAGGAAATGTCCATGCAGCAATGGTGTCTTGCGCCAGCGATGTTTGGCTTATCAGAAAAGCCATTGCAAAAATTAAAAGTAGTTTTGTTTTCATAAGATTTGTTTTTTGTTTGATGTATAAATTATTATTATTAGTGAAAAATTTTTACCATTGGAACGATAGCTCAAACATTATAATTCGCCCGGGAGACAACAGCCCTTTGGAGTCCAACAAACGTTTATTGAAAATGTTTTGCACCGTCAGAGCGCATCCAATTTTATTGTAAAACGTATGTTGGAGCTTCGCATCGAAATTGAAATAGGAATCTAAATATAAGGTGTTTTCGTCATCAATCCACTCTTTATCATTGAATTTGCCCGTGAAGCAGACATTCACATAACGATTTTCCCACATAAAAGCGGCGGCAAAAACATGCTTGGGCACATCTATCAGATATTTCCCCCTTAAATCTTTTGTGGTATTGGAATCTACCACAAAAGTACCGATTTTCGAACTTGTATAGGTGTAACATGCCGTCAGACTGATGTTTTTATGGATATTGAACACAAATTTCGATTCAAAACCGAGGATATCCACCCTGCCGACATTCTGACGTTTGATGACAGGCTTCATTGTTGAGCCCGAAGTATAAACAGAATCGCCCGTAGCAACAAAGTATTGAAAATCGCTTCCGATGGAATAATAAACACAAGGCTGAAACAACAACCATTTCCACGGACGTAGCCCTGCACCCACTTCAAACGTCTGAATCCGTTCAGGTTTCAGGTCGGGATTGGCAAGTTTGAAGCCTTTGTTCACATCCCCCGTGCGGCTCATATCCGAAACATTCGAAGGACGAAAACCCGATGAATACAAAGCATAGATATTATAATTGGGATTGAAAATATATTTCACGCCAAGCTTCGGACTCAAGGCAAACCAATTCTTTTCCGTGAAATCATTAGCATAATTTGCCATATAAGCAGTGGCAAGGGTGGGCGAATAAATCTGAAACACCCCGCCGTAAAACCGAACCCAATCATAACGCAAGGAACCTAAGATGATGAGTTTGTCATGCAAGAGCGATAATTGGTCTTGCACAAAAGCGCCTGCAAAATTCATCTTGCCATCATTTTTTATGGTATCTATAGAAGTGCGATAGATATCGTTCGAAAAGGTGGCTCCCGTCTTGAAATCAGCGCCTGCTGTCAAATAATTATGGCTGCCGATGCGTGTAGAATAGCTAAACCATAAGCCTGCGTCCTGCGTTTCCGTGTAAGAATCAACAAAAGTATAAAGCCCCGATTGCTTTTTCACCGATTCATTTTGTTTTAAATCATAATCTTTTTTGAAGAAGCCATTGGCATGGATTTCCGATTTTTTGGTGATGCGGTTGTAACTCAATCGCGCAAAATGCGATTGATATTGATTGAAACTGCCATCCGATTCATAATATTTGCTGCCGCTACCCCTTTTGTCATACGAAAATTGATAAACCCCTTCCAAAGTATTGTCCTTAGCGAATTGATATCCCGCTTTTATGCCCGCAGTATATTCCATCACGTAGGCTTTCACATCTGTTGAAGCCCGAATAGAATCAGGCATCATGTTATATCCCGGACTCTTTCGATAAAAGCCGTTGGCTGCCCAATAAAATCCCTTATTATTTTTGCCTTGAAATCCGCGAAAGTTCACAGCACCGCCTTGCGTATTATATGTTCCATAGAACGCGCGCGCCTTAATCTCCAAAGGCTTCTGAGGTTTCTGTGTGTTGATATTGATAACGCCCGCCATCGCATTAGCACCATAGAGCGACGAATTGGCACCTTTCAACACCTCCACATTATCCACTTCGTCCATATTCACTTTGTTCCATATATTCGCACTGCCATCAAACAAACTATAGGGAATGCCGTCCAAAAGAATCAAAGTTTGGATGTTACGATTCAATCCGCGTATGCTGATATCGCCCGTTTTATTGAAGATGCCGTAACTGCGAGAGGCGTTCAATCCCGGAACCAGCAACAAAGCGTCATCCACTGTGATGGCAGGCAATTGTTGTATCCTTTGTTTGGTAACCATATCGATGCTCGCAGGAACTTTATCGCCTTTCATGCTGCGCGATGCCGAAATCGTCACTGTTGATATGTCAACCATGATAGCTTGCATCCGCGATTCAACATATCTGTCGAACTTTCTACCTAAAGAAACCACCATAGTATCCGTTTTGTAGCCTACATAACTCAAGCAAATATGATATTTCCCTTCGGGGAGATTTTTAAAGACAAACACCCCGTCAGCATTCGTTGATGTCGTGAATTTATTTTCTAACAGAACTACAGATGTGCCGGGCATGAGATTGCCCGATTGATCATCAATAACAATACCGTGGATATTGCTCTGCGAAAAGGCAAAGCAAGCAGCAAAAAACAGTAGGAGCGTGAGTATAGATTTTTGTATCATTGCTGAATCAGAATAATGGCGTTAATCGAACCAGTTTCGAGTCCTATCAAATCTTGGGTGTAGAACAATCCATATTTGTTGTGCGCCGTTTTAAATGAGTATATGTCGCCAACCACAAGGTTTTTTGCCTTCCGTTTGGCGTTGAGTTCCGAATAAGAAACCAGCAGGAGGCTGTCATTGTTACACGCGTTGAAATCGGCAAGCGTCAGTGTGGTTTTGTAATAGCGTGTTTCGTTCCGAAGAGTCCAATTCAACGGACCACTACTGCCTGTGTATATCGTGGTTCCCATATTTGCATTGGGAGAAGCAATTGTGTTGGCTTCGCCATTCACAGCATCATAATAATACAACATTTCTATGGAATCCTGATGCGCGAATGCAGAATCCTGAAAATAGGTTACGCCCGTATTCAAACTCATAAAGCTGCCAATCAGCATGGACGATTGAGCGCCCATCGTGGCATTCAGATGTCGAATGTTTCCATACACCGAACCGGGGTCTTTGGTCACCGTAAAAGAAACCGAAGCATTGCCGCCATTTTTATCTATCGCAATAAAGGTCCAAACTTCTTTGTCATACACACTTTTTGTGAGAAGTTTGGATATTTTGATGGTTTGAACGTTCACACCTGTGTCGAAATAATTGGTGACGATGCCATCGTGTTCATTGCGGATGATTACATTGGTGATATTTACATCCCCTCCAAAATCAGCATTTAGTCGAACCTTGAAAAGCTTCCCGCTTGCCAAAACGGTATCTTTAAATACATAGCCTGAATCTGTTGTGAGATAAATGGAAGGCACCAAAGTTTCACTTCTCTTACAGGAATAGAACATGAAAAGAAAAACAATCAAGGATACGAAGACTGTTTGAAAGGTTATGCGCAGCCCTGCATAACGGTAGATATGATTTTTAATTAGCGATTTCATACAACAAATGAAGGATTAGTTTTTCTTTTTAAGAAAGGTGAAAGCACCCAAGGCTATCATACCACCCAAAGAACCAAATACAAAGTGCATAACCAAAGGATACATAAATCCGGTGGCAAATGTGCCATAAGAAAATCCGACACTCAACGAAATAATCATGCGGATAATTGGAATGAGGGAGTACGCAACTCCTGATAAGAGTGCAATAAAAATGATATGCTGATTTTTCGTTTTAAAAATGCCATAAGCGATGTCAACCAAAAAACCAATGAACATATACATAATAGGTATAAACGGATCGGTGAATCCCAAAGGCAAAAGTAGCATACCCACTGCCCCTATACTCGAAAAGCTCGAAGCGATTTTCTGTTGTGAAAACAACCTGCCCGAAAACAATAAAGCCATAAAAACGATACCCCAATGTCCGGGCAAATGTGATGGAAAACGGAATTTAGCATGCAACAACACACCAACAGCCCCTATGCCGGTCAGCAAAAGGATTTCTAAAATGCGTAATGCAACTTTAGTTGGATAAGTTCTTGATAAGCTCTTTTGAGATAACTCTGTATTCATAGTCTTCGTTATTAGCAGGTTCAACATAAAGAACGGCTTGTGAATCTTTCAAAATAGGTCGCCACCATTCTGTCAGTAAAATTTTTTCAAAAGTATAAAAAAATTCATTATCCAAGCTTTTTATTTTTTCAACACCTGTATTTTTTAATATTTCTGAAGCAGTATGTATGCCAAAAATCTCCCGCATCCCTTTTGCCAACAGATAACGTCCATCATTTCCTGCTGCATGTAAACCCACTGCCGCTAATGAGCCAATGATTCCTTGACGTGTGCCTGTAAATCCTTCTAAAAAGATTCCAAGATTGGCAGCTAAATTCCTTGCCATATCCATCGTCAAAACCTCACTCTTAGCACTGACGGCATAGTGCATCAACGACTCTGTCACTTTGCTTGCAGGACAAACACACAAGCCTGCATCCGAGCCTTCTGCTGCATTTTCTTTCAGATACTTTGCTGAAATCTCAATAATCTGTGGACATTTTTCTATAGCTGAATCCAAAGCGATGCAAGCAGAACTGTTGTGAGATGTATAAGGAATTTGTTCATTGAAAAACAACTGATGGCGCGTAACGCCTACCACTTGTCCACAACCATTTTGTTGCAACAGCGCCGCAAGTTCACGAGCACGAAAGCCCGTACCTTTGCTTTCCAAATTATCCGTATCGTCTATGGCAACAAAGATTTTCATTTATTCTTTTAGTTTCTTCTTAAACTTTTTGATAACCAAATCCACCGCATCTTGAAACTCAGCACGAAATTCGATATAGTTTTGGATGAGCTTTTCGCCCTCTTCAGTGATATAGGTAACGCCTCCATCTTTTCCTCCGCGATGTTTATCCACAACCGCAAAGCCCAAAATCTCTTCTACATTCTTCAAATCGCCCCACACTTTCCGATAACTGATACCCATCACCTCCGAAGCAGCCATCAAAGAGCCATGCTTTTGAATCGCGATCAACAATTGCCACTTTTGGTCGTCAATAATCGAATCGCCATCCTCTGACGACATCCACAACGTAAAGTTGATACGAATGTTGGAGTATTTGGTATAGGTCTTTTCGTCCATTATTTTTTAGTTCATGTAGAGGTAATAGGTTAATTATTTGATTGGTTAACTATTCGAAACTCCTTCTCCCAAATTTCTCAGTGCAATAATTTCTCGCCATTTCTTTCTTGCTTCGATGGCAGGAATGCCGAAATATGTTTTTCCGCCTTCCAATGATTTGTCAGTACCCGAAGATGCAAGCACCACCGCACCTTTACCAATCACAATATCTTTATTAATTAAAACTTTCGCCCAAATTATCACATCATCTTCTATAACCGTTACTCCTGCAATAGCAGAATGTGAGCCAATCAAACAGTTTTGACCCACCTTGGTGTCGTGTCCTATCTGCACAAAATTATCCAACTTCGTTCCTTTGCCGATTACGGTATCGCCCGAAACACCTTTATCTATCGCACTCATAGCTCCAATCTCCACATCGTCTTCAATCACCGTACGTCCGCACGATTCCATTTTATCGTAATGCGTTGGGCGACGTTTGAAATAATACGCATCGGCACCAATCACAGCACTCGAGTGTATGATGACATTATCGCCTATCACGCTATGGTCGTAGATACTCACATTGGCATGTATGATACAGTTTTTTCCAATCTTTACATGATTTCCAATAAAAGCACCGGGTTGTATATATGTTCCTTCGCCAATTTCTGCTGTATCGCTGATGGCTTTTGAGGCAGGCTCAAATGTGCGAAAACGCTTCACTATCTTTATATAATCCCGAAACGGATCGTCTGAAATGATGAGCGCTTTCCCTTCCGGGGGCTCCACGTTTTTGTTGATGATGATGGTGGTGGCTTTCGAACTCAATGCCTTATCATAGTATTTATGAAAGTCAACAAAGGTGATATCGCCTGTGTCCACCATGTGGATTTCGTTGATACCCGTGATTTCATGTGTGTCGCTGCCAATATATTCACCTTTGATGAAGTCAGCAATTTCTTTTAAAGTATAGGGACGATCGAATTTCATAATCCTAAGTATTTTTATGTTTTTTTAAGAAGTTCCGGCAATTAGATTTTTCCAAGCAGACATGATTTTAAAAGCGCAGTTTACTATAGTAATTGAGCATCCTTAAATTGAAGTCAAACGCTGAAAAAGCAATTCAAAGGACTCCGTTAGCTCTTAACGCGTTCGTAATACGAGTGATTACGCGTATCTATTCTAATCCGCTCTCCGATATTAATAAACAAAGGCACATCCACATTAGCACCTGTTTCCACAGTAGCGTGTTTCAGGGTGTTGGTTGCGGTGTCTCCTTTCAAACCCGGTTCGGTATAAATAACTTCCAATTCTATAAACTGAGGCAACTCACACGAAAGCGGACGTTCGGTAGCATCATGAAACATAATTTCAACATTTTGACCTTCTTTCAACAAATCATACGAATCAATAAGTTCTTCCACTATCGAAACCTGTTCGAAAGTTTCGATGTGCATAAAATTATAACCGTTATCATCTTTGTATAAATATTGATAAGGACGACGCTCCACCCGAGTTACATCTATCTTCACCCCCGAATTAAACGTATTAGAAATAACTTTGCCTGTGGTCAAGCTTTTGAGTTTGGTGCGCACAAATGCGCCCCCTTTGCCGGGTTTCACATGTTGAAAATCAACAATAACGAATAGATCTTTATTGAATTCGATACACAATCCGTTTTTGATATCTGCAGTAGTTGCCATAAAATGAAATTAATTGTTTTTTAAATTTGCTGCAAAAGTAAGCAAAATTGAAATAATGTAACGAATATTTCGTGAAGTTTATAAACGAGCAGCGAATGAGAGTCAGAAAATGAAGCTGAAATAGCGTGTGTTGATGGCTACATTTGTTAGATAGTTGAATTGGTTGATTCGTTGTTTTATGAAATAGGCAAAGACTATTGGAATATCTTTGACTTAGGCACAGGCTAAGCTGAACGCAATGGCATTATTCAAATATTTTTATTTTCTTAGTCTTGCAAATTTTAACCAAAGGATTATTGATTGTTTAGGCTAACATAACAACCAAAATATTGTTCTTTTTCTAGTTCTTTCAAAAATCTTTTTTGCTAATGTTCCCTTACTAAAGTATCTGAATGATGTAAGTGTTTGTAAATAAATATATTAAATGTGCAACAGACTATACTTCCGATAAATCACATGAAATGTCTATCAAATCACATGAACCATAAGACAAATCATGTGTTGTAAAAAATGGTCATCTCTAACAATTATTTCTCTTTATATGTGGCTGTATTTTTTATTGTTCAATGCTTATTCTTCTTAGTGTTTCTAAGTGCTCTAAGTGTCTTAGTGGTTTTTTCTTGTTACACGGAGTACAACAGAGAGATTAGGTAACACAGAGACCTTATAATCGGAATCCACTCATCTCCCCCCCCCTAACAATTTTTCCCCACTTTATACCCCATAACAAAAAAATATCCTACCTTTGTAAAAATAATAATATGAAATTTTTTGCTTGGATATTGAAATCGTTGTGGGTGGGGCTTAAGCTGCTCGTCATCATCCTGTTGTTGTGGGCTGCGGTTCAGTATTTGTGTGCGCCGGTTTATGATTTTCCCGTGAAGGCTAAGTTTTCAGGCAAGAGCATCTATAATCCGTATGCAAGCTGCGACACGCTGCAATGGAAGAAGGCAGTTTTTCACATACATTCGAAGAGTTGGGGCGGGGTTACCAATGGCGCAAGCTCGGAGCAGCAGGTGTTCGACCGCTATACGTATTTGGGCTATGATGTGGTTGCTTTGTCTGATTATGAGAAGATAAACAAAGCGAAATATCCGCCTCAGCAAGCCTATATCCCCAACTATGAGCATGGTTTCGGCATGAAAAAGAATCATCATTTGAACATAGGCGCCACGTCCGTTTTGTTTTTCGATTTTATGTTTCCGCAAACCCTCAGCAACAAACAATTTTTGATTAACCTACTGCGTCCGCGCACCGAATTGTTAGCCTTGGCGCATCCCGATTGGAATGGAGCCGTGAAGCCCGAGGATGTGAAGCAACTCTGCAACTATGATTTGCTCGAGATAAAAAGCAATTATCGCAACTCTACCAATTTGTGGGACACTGCGCTAAGTGCAGGAGCCCCTGTATTCCTTTTGTGTGATGATGATGGACACGACATCCGCAATCCTAACATCGTGGGGCGTTGCCTCACCTTGGTCAACACGCCCATCACCGACCAAACCTCTGTGATAGACGCTTTGCGCAAAGGAAAAACCATCGGAGTGGAAGTGGCAGCCAAGTCAGACGAATCCTTCGAGGCTCGCAAAGCCACCATCAGCAAACTGCCTTATCTGCGCTACGTGAAACTCTCAGGCGACACCCTGCACCTGTCCCTGTCCGACACAGCACAAGAGATTAAATTGTTGGGAGATAAAGGTGCGGTGAGAAAAATAGTGGAGAAAACCACGCAGGTCAGCTATGTGTTTCAGCCAAACGACATCTATATCCGCGCCATCATCACCTTCCGCAACGGCACCATCTTTTATCTGAATCCGCTGATGCGTTATGACGGAAAATCCTTTGCGGAATATCATGCCACTGTCAACATGCTGTGGACTGTCATGAAGAATGGCTTGTTTGCTGTCATTTTGATATTGCTTGCGATGAAATATATCCGTCGGCGGGGAAAGAATTAAGATATGCAGGATAAAAATAATCAAATAAACTATATACAAAAAGATAATAAACCTATTTCTTGAAAAATAATAGACTCACTATGGAACAATATTTGACATTGATATCACCCAACTATTTGCAAGAGTATTTACGTACGGTTGGGATGAGTTGGACAACGATAGCATTCAAATTGGAACAACGCAAAGAATTCTCTTTAGAGGATTTTGAATACTATGTTGTTGCGTCGTCCCTCTATTCTTCAAAAATAGAAGGGAATACCTTGGATGTGAATAGTTTTTTTCGAAATAGAGAAAAAAAAACATCACCCAAGCAAAAGGAAGTTCAAG
>CAIOJS010000307.1 GCA_903858655.1 uncultured bacterium
CAAAGATATAAAAATAATCACAATTACATATAAAATTGATTTTCAATCAACATAATTTTATTTGATGTCGCTGGAACCGTCCTTGCTAAAGCAAAACCCATTCTTGCTAAAGCAAAACCCATTCTTGCTAAAGCAAGACCTGTCCTTGCTAAAGCAAAACCCATTCTTGCTAAAGCAAAACCTGTCCTTGCTAAAGCAAAACCTATTCTTGCTAAAGCAAAACCCATTCTTGCTAAAGCAAAACCTGTCCTTGCTAAAGCAAAACCTATTCTTGCTAAAGCTGGAAGGGTCTTAGCCACCTTCAATGGGTTTTCCCCGATTCTCATTCATAGTTTTCATTCATCTGATTTAATATGAACGAAAACCATAATTAGGATACAGTCACGGTGTTTGATATCATCCAATCCAAAGGCGCACCGTAGCTGATGATAAATCGAGCGCGCACTATGACATGAGCTCCTGAATTAATACCGGATATTTCTCGTTTACATACGGCAGTAGAATGACTGTGAATCCATGTGACGCCATTATCTGTGCTATAGTCCCAATCAATAGAGTAGCTTTTCTTTGTATTTGGGCTTTTTACTTTAGCGATGATAGTGCCCGATACGTTTTTCTTGTTTTTAATGCTGATGTCAGGATTAGCCGGTGTAACTGGCTGTTTTTTGATATCATATCCATTTCTAAGTATTAAAGCAGCAGCAGCAATAGGGTCATGCAAATTATTAGCTGCTGTCTGAATAATTGCCATGTTAGCTTGATGATCTTCAAAGCACAGACCATAAGCTATGTCCCGTTGCTCTTTTTTGTCAGACGGACCGTTTTTCATATTGCCTTGTTTGGTACCAAGAGTGGTGACACGACCTTGTTGTGGGGTTATAACGGTAGTTTCAATCAAGTCATCTCCACTCGTTAAAATAGCTTTCAGAGTATTACCCATTGTAATAATTCCCTCCGGAACGCGTATAGATTGTTTTGGTACTCTAAGAATGGCAATAACGGAAGGATTTGAATTAATTTCTGTCATTGTTTTACATTTTTAGATTGTTAATTTTATAAATGATTTATTGGTTGATATATTTTGTGCAAATATAGTTCAATGAAACGATATATGTTCATAATAAAATACTATTTATGAACATAATATAAACAATTAAGTGATTAATATAAAAATCAGTAATTTAATGATATATATCATCAATACTGTCTAAACAACTGAGCAGATGCATTAAAAATGTTTATTAGTTAAACAAAGAAGAGATATCAAAAGGAGATAAAAAAGTAATCAATTTTATTTATTGTGATAAAAATAGCTATATATGATGGCATAATTCTTCTGACAAAAAAGAAACATTTGCAGGGTGATTTAATGACATTTGCAGGAAAGCTTGGGTCGGTTTGATGTCTTAGTATAACTTAGTGGTCTCCGTCCTGTCCCGTACTGGAAGTCGGGAGTCTCCGTGGTTTTGGCTGTTACACAGAGATTCACAGAGCAATAAGAGATGCACAGAGGTAAATGATATATTGTTCTATTGTTAAATTGTTTTTCTCTTAGTGTAGCTTAGTGCTCTCTGTATCTCCGTGGTAAAAAAGCTTGGTATTTGGAGCTTGAAGCTTTAAGTGACCATCAATGACTATTCGAAAATTTATGAAAGATGAATATCATTTCGCGCGACATGGTGATGATTTCGCCGCGTTGTCCAATTTGAATGGAACCCCCGAAAACATTCAGATATTTTTTGCTATGCGGACCCAATATCTTTTGAAATTTTGAGCTGCCATCCATCCAATCAATGGCTTCGAGGGTAAAGTATTTTTTGTTTTTCAGCATTGTTTCGCCCATGGCATAGATATAATTGGTGGCAGTGCTGAGGCATTCCATAGAGTTGGGAATATAGGTGGTTGTGTTCACCCAATTGCGACACAATGAGCGCGTTTCGGGTATCCAGGTCCATTTCTCCAAACCGGGTTTGAACGAATTGTCCGCCGGCTGCATCCCATCCCATCGCGCCAGCAAAATCGAATTGCCCGACACCACCAGAGAGTTTTCCGTTGGCGCCACATCTTCCTTAGGATTAGCCGTATTGAAGGTGATAGGCTCCACGGCTGCCACACGCAAAGGACGCCCTTCGATGCCTTTCCAATCGCCGGGAATCGAATCTTTCCATACTAAAATCAGGTTCATGGGGCGACTTCTGTCCACCACGGCAACCAACTGCGCGTTGGCGGGCATCCTGGTGGTGCCTATCAAGGTAGGAGTCGTACCACTACCGCCAATAGGCACACGCCAAACCAAGTTGAGACGCGCGCCGTCCCAATTAAATTTGTTGAGCGAACCCGTGCTCAAAATATACACATTGTTAGCTTCGTCCACCGCCATATTGTTATCAATAATCTCATGCAAATTGGTAGCATAAAGCACTTTGCGCAGGCTTCTGTCAAACACTATCACACCGCCATGCGTGGAAGTAATCACCAGTTGACCCGAATATAGCATTTTGATGCCGCGCAAATTGTCGCCATCTTTATATTGACTTAAATCTATGATAGTGTCAATCGTAATAGGAGAATAGGGGTCAATGTCGAGGCTGTCTTTCGCAATAAAAAGCTTATAATCGCTCATAAAATAGCCAAAATTATCTTTGTCGCCCGCGCCATAAATGCTAACGATTTTGTTGGCACCTATGTCTGCCAATTTCTTGGAAATCAAGACGGATTTTTCGGGTGAGCACACCACTTTATAGATGACGGTGCCATTGCATCCAGCAAAACAATAGGTTTTTGTCGTTCCGAAGAAGTCGGAAACCATGGCGCCCCCGGGTTTAGAACCTTTTTCGCCTTTTGGAAACGCTATGCTATCCATAATGATGGAATCGTGCTCAGTGAGCGACATCATCGGAGAGTTTTGCTGACAATATACGCTATGGGCTTCGGGCCACGAACTTCTTGGTACAAAAGGGTTCAAAGGGATTTGTGCTTGCGCAGAAAATGTGATGACAAAAAGAGATAAGGAAAAACCTAGCCATGGATGTTTCACCATATATACGATGGTTTTTTTGAGTAGGGATAAGAGGCTATACTGTTTCATTATTCAAATATCCACGAATTATTTCTTGTTTGCTTTTTTGAAGATAAAAATCATTTCGCGCGACATGGTGATTACCTCGCCCTTGGGACCAAAGGAAATGCCTGCTGCATACGTATTGTAAACAGGATTGTTGTGCGGACCCAACACCTTCTGTATTTTCGACTCGCCCGTCAGCCAGTCGTTGCCTTCAAAAGTCCAATACTTTTCTTTACCGATAAGTTTTTCGCCTATCGAATAAAAGTAGCCAACGCTCGTGCTCAGAGCTTGCATGGCGTTGGGAAGATACGTACTGGTGTTCAACCAATTTCTACAGAGTTGTTTCAAAGAAGGAATCCATGTCCATTTCTCCAATCCGGGACGAAAGACATCGGCGGCGGGATTGATTTTGTTATATCGCACCAGCAAAATACTATTATCCTGCACCACAACGGAATTTTCGTCGGGCGAAACATCCATAGCGGGTGTTTCGGTATTGAAGGTAATGGGCTGAACGGCAGCAATACGCAAAGGACGACCTTTCAGGGCTTCCCATCCCGAAGGAATAGAATCTTTCCATACCAAAATCAAGTTCATCGGATGACTGCGGTCAATCACAGCAACAACTTGCTCCACCGATTTCTGACTGCAGGAGCCAATCAAAGTGGGCGTGGTGCCGCTAATGCCCATGTTTACAGCCCACACCTGTTTCAAACTATCATTTTCCCAATGAAACTTATACAAAGCTCTGTTGGTATTCAAATACACATTATTCCCCTCGTCCGAAGCCATATTGTTGATGATATTTTCATGAAGATTCAGGCTATAAAGCACTCTTTTCGAGGAGCGATCAACCACTATCACGTTGCCATGCGTTGAAGTCACCACCAACTGACCGCCGTACAACATTTTTATACCTCTCAGATTGTCATTACTCTTAAACGGACTCAAATCCAACACCGTATCAACCACTATAGGGGAATATGGATCGTCTTTGATGCTGTCTTTAATCACAAATAGCTTATAATCACTCATGAAATACCCATAATTATTCTTATCCATCAGCCCATAAAAACTAACCGCACTGCCCCCGCCAATTTCGTTCACCTTTTTAGTGAGTAAGACATACTTTTCAGGCGCGCAAACCAACTTATAAATCACAGTGCCGTTGCACCCTATCAAACAATAGATGTTCGAGTTGCCATAAAAGTCGGATGTGACGGCGCCTCCCGGAATAAAACCTTCTTGCCCCTGTGGAAAACGTATAGTGTCAATCTCAATAGAATCAGACTCGGTGAGCGAAGCTACAGGTGAATTCTGTTGACAATACACGCCATGCGATTCGGGCCACGCCGACTTGGGCGAAAACGGATTTAAGGGAATCTGAGCTTCAGTTTTTTGTATTTGAAGAAAAAAAGAAAACAAAATAATGCCGATGCCATACACAGCATGAAACACATAACCCTTCCCTCCCCGCGTGTGTTTCAGCGAAGCTTGATGATTTCGTATCGGACATGTTTTTTTACTCACTTCAAATAAAGATTTAATGTTGGATGCTATGGCTAAGTCTTGCAATGTCATACGTATGTTTTTTTATCAGGGATGAAGCATATTGCACCCTTTTCTCCTAAAAAAATGCACAGCTTGAGCATCCATGAGACAAAAGTACATAAAATTATTTTTATATTTGCAACGTTTTAAAAAATCAGTATTTTGAATTAAAATATTTTGTGGATTAAAAAAATTACTAACTTTGTATCATGATTTCGCTGCCGAAACGAAAAGTGATTTAAACGAGCGAGAGCAAAGAAGGATTTAAGTTTAACATAGTAAAAATGAATTGAAGATGCATATACATATATTTGATAAAAGTAAAGAACAAAAGGACCGCGCCAGGAAGTATATCAATTTGCGTTCGTACATATTTGTTGCAGATAGCGTTAGTTTTATTATGCTCGATGATGAATCGTATATGTTTAATATCAACTATGAAAAGATATCCCACGAGAACTTTTTAGCTTTCTCTAAACTGATATGGTATCGGGATAAGGAATCATTAGCTAGGATTGATATCAATATTGCTTTGCTTCCTTTGATA
>CAIOJS010000308.1 GCA_903858655.1 uncultured bacterium
TGGTTTGTAAATTTTCTTTTATTCTGAATTGAATGATTTTGGTGATGAGTTCCGTTGGAAATGCTTTGTTCATGGGAAATTGTATGGCGCCCTTCGATGTTTTGTAGTCCACCAATTCCGAAGCAAATACTTCAATGGCAGAAGCTTTGGGATAGAACCCAATATGTTTGGTGTGCACAGCAAACCAAATCAAAATCCCATTCAATTTAAAGGCGGGCATCCCATAACTTATCACTTCCTGCGCTAAGGGAGCATGAGTTTTAACTATAGTTCTTATTTCTTGCAATCGCTGTTGAATGTCATTAGGATAGCAAGAAATATAGGCATCAAAATTTTCCGGTATGTTCTTGGACATTGTGTTGTTTTCTTATGTAGAATAAGGAAGTGTGATGTGTTTAAATGATTATCTTATAACATGAAGCTTAAAAAGGATGCAGATGTCTTTAATTCTTATCAGTATCATGTCAGAGTAAAGCTTAGCGTATAACCTTTTTCAAGGCATCGAGATAAATTTTCCTGATGCTGCTTTTCTCTTCTTGCTGACAAATGGCTTCCACAGCAGGCATCAAATCTTTGTTGATGGGGGTTTGCATCTTAATGATTTGTCCCAAAGCGAAGGCTGCGCTCCATCTAACCACGGTTCCTTCATGCTCCGCATTGATGAGTAGGTTCTTTATGGCTTCATCCAAATTGTTCGGATACAAATAGGCGATGTTGCCTATCACTTTTGCAGATTCCCATTTCACTCTGGGGGCTTTCTCGGTCAATGTCTTGGAAACAAACTCTAAGCATAATAGCGTGGCTATCTTAGGTGTTTTTTGCGTAGCAAATTCTATTGCTTCTATGCAAGTGGCTTTATTAGGGTCTTTCGAAGCTTTAGCGAAATCAATCAAGTCGTGAAGCATAGTAGGGTTTTCTACTAGCCAACGGCTAAGTTCTTCCGTTTTTGCCTTGGGTTTAATGCTTTTGTCGGCTAGAAATTCTTGTAGATTCATACGCAAGTGTTTTTTGAAATTATAATTAGTTTTAACAACAACCATCAATTTATTTTTTCTTTTGGTCCCAAAAACTTCGGTTTCACCCCAAAGATTAAATCGAGAAACATTTTGTCGCGGGCAAATATCTCCCGAACTTGCGTCTTAAATCCCTTATAAGCCGTCACTTCTTTGGCATTAAATCCAAAAGCACTTATACCATAGTGACGTGCCAAATAAACAGCTCTTTCGTTATGAAACTTCTGCGAAATAATTAGAAAAGTATCTTGTCCGAATATCTCCTTTGCCCGAACCACCGCATCCAAAGTCCTGAATCCTGCATAATCTAAGGTAATCACACTGTCGGGTATGCCGTTCTTTACCAATTCCTTTTTCATGTCCATCGGCTCATTGTAATAGATGGAGCCATTGTCGCCGCTGATAATCACCGACTTTATTTTCCCTTTGTTGAACAGCGCCACCGTGGCATCTATGCGATTGAAAAAGTATTCGTTGAGCATGCCGTTCTTCACGTGCTTGCTGGTTCCCAACAACAAACCAACTTTTGTTGCTGCCACTTTATCAATGTCATCCGTGATATAAGGCTTCGCAGTTTTCGTGATGCTTGAGTTTGCCCAAATGGTCAAAGCAAAAACAAGAACCATTGCCAAAAGCATGGCTTTCCTCAATCGCCAGATTCCTTTTATACATCTACTTATGATATTGCTGATACGTTTCATGCTTCCTTTTAAAAGTATAAGGTAGTAACGAACAAGTTGATGACATTATTCTTTAGAGGGGATAAAATATTCCATGAACAAATGGAGATTTCTATTTGAGACTTGTCTTTTCGAGTTGAAGTTTTTTTCTTACAACAATCCTACTCTTTAGTGTCTTCCATCTTTCGTCTTGGGATTTCTATTTCCACATAAGAAAACACGTAGGTGGATTGCAAATCAATGTATCGGCTTAGTTGATGTTTAATCTCACTTGCAACATAGGGTTCAACAATTTCGTTTTTCTCATAATAGTTCACCATGGTTTCGGCGGAAGTAATACCTAAGCAGAATTTTATATTGTCAAAGTCAGTATGGTTATACTTTAATGGACTTAAGTACAAACTCTCGCCAATTGCCTTTTGAATGGGTGCAATGTGATTGGAAAGTTTCTCGGTGCACAATTGTTTTATTAGTGGAACATTCTCCTGTTTCCATTTGATGTCAAAGAGTTCCTCGGAGAGTTCTTTCAACTTGGCTTTAAAAGGAACAAGAGCAGGCTTAAGGTTCTCTCGCGTATAATTTAATTGAATATATGGGAGAAAATAACAAGGTGGTATATCCCACATCGGAATTTTAATAAAATCGCAATCTTCATTATCCACTGAATCAATCAGGCTACTTTTAAAAATTGTATCCACTGATTTGTCTAAGGATATGATAGCTTCCCGATTCTTTATAGAATTTAAAATTTCCTTTATTATTAATTTTTCTGTATTTGGTTCATCGAAGTAATTCAGATGGTTTATAATTAAAACTTTTTTTTCTACAAAGGGTTTCAATTCTAATAGTTTGTAGAAGGATAAAATGTATTCATTTTTTGCTAGTATTTCTTTTTTTAACTTAGATACCAAAGATTTATACTTGCCCAAAAACAGCATTGTCTCTTTATCTTTTTGTTTGAGTTTAACTACTTTTTTCGCCGTAGTACAGGCATCGGTTATTAGTCTAGCAAACTCTTGACTTTCTGGCTCTTTACAATGTACTTTTACATAATAATTTACGACGGCAGAATCTGACATTCCGGGAAGACAGTAATTGAGACCTATCACATCACCAGCCAACCCACAATCCATAATTGTATCGGCAATTAATAAATGAGGATGTAGGCAATTCGATTCGTATAACAATTGGTATTTTGAAGTTTGGCTATTATAGATGTGTATCTTCATATAAAATATAATTAGCAAAGTCTATTATTCCCTCCCCGCAACCACCATTCTCGATTTCAAGGATATAAATTCCTCCATACTTAGGGATTGTTTCAATCCGTTGATGGCATTGTGAATGTTTTGCTTTTCATGGAATAATCGTTTGCGCTCGCGAACAATTTTGATGAACATAACGAAACCAATGATGAGCGTTATGTAGCCACACACGAAACTCAATGGAAAGAAAATGATATGCTTGTATCTTTTTCGGTTATAAATAGCCAAATCCACATCATATTGTGTGACGAGATTTGAAAGCATTTCCATAGTTTGATTCGAGTAGTTCATCTGAATATTATCCATACTAAATTATGGCAAAGGTAATCATGAAATGATATACCCACTATCCTTAAATAATTGTAATCCTTTCTTCAGTATTATTTCGAGTTCTTTCTCATCCACTTGCTTTGAATTAGTAAACTTAAAGACATTACTACGTTTATGATATTGGTTTAATGAAGGTGCATCATCCATCAATCCATATCCTATTTCTGCCGGCAGAAAACTAAACTCAACACAATCTGCTGCTACATAAATATGAGAGAAAATCAATTCTTCAAAATTCCGCTCTCTTTTGGCTTCCGGAAGCTTACAAGTAAGCGTGTAGAACCATTCAGAACTGCTAGGTGTCACTTCGAACCAAGGTTCATACTTCTCTAAATGTTTTTTGATTTTGTTGAAAGTAAGTCGTTTCTCTTTTTCAAATGCTTCCTTTTCTTTTAGTGTCATTCGCATATTTCAAATATTTTATGATGAATAATTACATACCATGGCGTATCATGTTGAATGGGATACGTCTTTTAAATTCCGGTACAAAGATAATTAATTTTCAACATAATACTTCTTCCGCTCCATAAATTCTTGTAATGCATGCTTAAGAAGCTTCTTGAGTTCTTTTTCGTTCACTTGATGGGTGTTATCAAACCTAAATACGTTATTCCTTTTAAAATATTCGAATAGCGAAGGAGCTTCCTCCAAAAACTTATGGGATCGGTAAACACTCATAATATACATGCTAACATCTTTTTTGTCTATACGAACGTAAGCAAAAAGGAGATGATCGATATATGGTTTTCTTTTCTCTTCGGGAAGGGTAAAAATAAGTTTATAATACCATTCCGAATAGGTGGTAGGTGCTTCCAACACGGTTTCGTATGGCACCAAATGTTTTTTGATTTTGTTGAAAATGAGCTTTTTTTGTCTTTCAAGTGCTCTTTTTTCTTTTGAAGGCATTCGCATATTTCATAAGTATTTTAATGATGAATAATTACATAACATGGCGTATTATTTTTAAGGGAATACGTCTTTTTTAATTGAGGTACAAAGATACATATTTTTTTAGATACAATGGTTTAGATTTTATTTTTTTACGAAATAAAATTGAGTGTTATCAAAAAACATAAAAAAA
>CAIOJS010000309.1 GCA_903858655.1 uncultured bacterium
CATGCTTAGCATGTAAAGATTTAACTCCAAACCTTATCGCAGATGACATGCAATGGCTAATTGTCCCAAGGCTATTCCGCCATCATTTGCAGGGACTTTTTCATGTGTTAGTACTTTGAAATGCTTATCAGATAATAGTTTCACCGTTTGTTCCAACAGATATTTGTTCTGAAAACAACCGCCTGAAAGCGCCACCAAATGGATGTTGGTTTGCTGATGCATACTTGCCACAGTAGTTGCAATAGCGTTTGCCAAAGTGTTGTGGAAGCGAGCGGCAATTATGCCAAGAGGAACTTCCTGCTGTAGATCCTGTAGGATATCATGTATGGTCTGCTCAAAGCTAACAATCTCGCCTGAATGGAAGCCATACAATTCTGTACAATCTTCTTGGATTAGCGATTCGAACTGCATGGCTGCTTGCGCTTCGTAGCCCTGATGCATGCAAATGCCACAGAGCGCTGCCACCGCATCAAACAAGCGTCCGCAACTGGAAGTCATCGGCGTATTCATCTTAGATGTTATAGCTTGCATCAATAGCTTTGTCTTAGCCATATCGAGTTGATGCACAAAAGGGATATCAAGCTTGAGAAAATCATCACCCAAATAATGATAAAGATAGGCAACTGCCATGCGCCACGGTTCTTTGCTTGCTTTGTCGCCCCCGGGCATGGGCACATAATCAAAATGGGAGCGTCGTTCAAAGGAATTGTAATCGCACATCATAAACTCTCCACCCCACACCGCACCATCGGTTCCATAGCCCACCCCGTCTAAGGACACGCCGATAACTTTTTCGTCTATGTTGTTTTCTGCCATACAGGAAGCGATATGCGCATGATGGTGTTGCACTTGGATATGATTCAAGCCACTATTGAGGGCGTATTTCGTTGAAAGATAATCGGGATGCAGGTCGCTGACCACGGTGGTGGGTTGGCAGCGGAAAAGCTTGGCGAAGCGTTCAATGGATTCTTCATAAAAATCTAAGGTCTCTGCATTCTTTAAATCGCCGATATGTTGGCTAAGAATGGCGGTATGACTTTTCCCCAAACAAAAGGTATTTTTGAGTTCGGCGCCCGTAGCAAGTATGCCATCCACATCGAAATGGGTATGAATTTGAGTAGGAACATAGCCCCGCGAACGGCGAAGCAGTTGTGTGGCGCCATGACTTACGAAAGCAACACTATCATCGCAACGCATATAAATCTCCCTATTGTAGGTGATGACAGCATCTGCAATGCTCGAAAGAGTTACCAAGGCGAGCGCGTCATCAATGATGATAGGCTCATCTGAAATATTACCACTTGTCATCACCAAAGCCTCTAAGCCTGAGCTATCAAAAAGCTGATAATGGAAAGGCATATAAGGCAGCATTACGCCTAATTTGTCAAGGTTATAATTGACCGAAGCCGCCAAGCGATTCCTTTGTTTGAGCAACACGATGGGTCGGCGCCATGAGCATAGCAATTCTTCTTCGGGCGCAGGGAGTTCTACAAAGTTTTTCACATGTGCTAAATCACGAAACATCACTGCAAAGGGCTTTGCATCACGATTTTTTTTCTTGCGTAAGCGATTCACCGCCTCTTCATCAAGTGCGTTGCAGGCAATAAAGTAGCCCCCCATGCCTTTAATGGCGAGGATTTTTCCATCCAACAATATATCGGTAGCATGTTTGAGGATTTCTGCATGGTCGTGGAGGATACTGCCATCATGATGCATGGCATATTTCGGTCCGCAATTGTTGCATGCTACAGGTTGCGCATGAAAACGACGGTCTGCCACATCGGTATATTCGCTTCTGCATGTGTCGCACATCCGAAACTCGTTCATGGTGGTTTGTTCCCTATCATACGGCAAGGCTTTGATGATGGTGAAGCGCGGTCCGCAATTGGTGCAATTGATGAAGGGATAGGCGATGCGATGCTTTTGCAGCTTCATATCCTGCAAACAATCGTCGCACACGGCAATGTCGGGGCTAACTTCCGTGATGGCATCCGAAGCATCTATACTTTTGATAATCGAAAAATCATGATAGGGTTGATGTGTGAATATGCCTTCAACGGCAATGGCATGAATTTCGGATGCTTGGGGAGCATTGATTTGTATATCGCGAAGGAAATCGCTTATGCCATGAAAGTTTTCTACCAAAATAAAAACCCCATTGGTGCGGTTGTCCACGCTGCCTTTCACTCCATGTTTCATCGCCATGCGAAACACAAATGGACGAAAACCCACGCCTTGCACCAATCCTGTGATATGGATGCTGACGTAGGGCGCTTCCGGTATGTTTATTATAATGGAATCCTTATTTTTCATGGAACCACAAAAGTATAAATTATTATAGATGTAGATAGCAGGGTGCAGATAATTTTGTTAGGTACTGCTACGACTGAGCTTCATCAAAAAAAATAGGAAAAGTAAAAGGAAAATAAGCTCCAAATCGTAAGAAATTCTTAGCTTTGCACAAATTATTTGGAACGAATGAATTATCTAACGGTCGAAAATCTATCAAAAACCTACGGGGAAAAGCTGCTTTTCGAGAATATTACCTTTGGCATTGACAAAGGGCAAAAGGTGGCGTTCATAGCGCGCAACGGCACCGGAAAAACCACTATGATCAATATTATTATGGGGACAGAAATCGCAGACAGTGGTTCGGTGGTGATGCGCAATGACATTCGGGTCTCCTATCTGCCCCAAAATCCGCTGTTTCTTGAGAATCTGTCTGTGATAGATGCTATTTTGAATTCCGAAAATGAGTTTATTCTTGCCATAAAAGACTATGAATCTATCCTCGAAGAGATACATATACAGAATGAAAACGCTTCGGTCATTCTTAAGGAATTGAACAAAAGATTGGAGCAGGCTATACATAAAATGGATAGCCTGAATGCTTGGGATTTCGAAAGTCGTATCAAGGAAGTGCTGTCGCGTTTGAAGATTACGAACATACAACAACCTGTTTTTGAACTGTCGGGTGGACAACGCAAGCGCTTGGCTTTGGCGAAAGTGTTGTTGGAAGATACCGACCTGATGATACTTGATGAGCCTACCAATCATTTGGATATAGACATGATAGAATGGTTGGAAGACCATTTGTCGAAACAGAATTTGAGTATTATATTGGTGTCGCATGACCGCTATTTTTTGGAAAACGTGTGCAGCGAAATCATGGAATTAGAGAGCGATTATATGTATCGCTATAAGGGCAATTATGCCTACTATCTCGAGAAAAAGCAGGAGCGCATGGACAACGAAAAGATTGAGAAAGAGCGCGCTCAAAACCTCTATCGCAAAGAGCTTGATTGGATGCGTCGTATGCCGCAAGCCCGCACCACCAAATCGAAAGCCCGCATTGAATCTTTTTATGACTTGCAGGAAAAAGCTTCAAAACGCATAGACAACGGCAACCTGAATTTGCAAGTGACCGAAACGCGCATTGGCGGCAAGATACTCGAAATGAATAATGTGTCGAAGTCATTTGGCAATTTTGTGGCAGTGGATGATTTCACTTACACCTTTAAGAGAGGAGAACGCATCGGGGTTTGCGGAAAGAATGGGGTGGGCAAAACCACGTTTATCAATCTCATCAATGGGACACTTCGTCATGACAGCGGCAAAATTTCGTTGGGACAAACCATCGTGATAGGCTATTTTTCACAGGAATCTATGGTGCTGAAAGACGACAAACGTGTGTTGGATGCCGTGAAAGATGTGGCAGAATATGTGCGTTTGGGCAAGAATGAGTTGACAGCGGCGCAATTTCTGAATCATTTTGGGTTTTCACATTCGGTGCAATACAACAATGTGTCGTCGTTGAGCGGGGGCGAGCGCCGACGTTTGCAATTGCTGATGGTGTTGATGAACAACCCCAATTTCTTGATTTTGGATGAGCCTACCAACGATTTGGATATACAGACGTTGAATGCCTTGGAGGAATTTTTAAACGATTTCAAAGGCTGTTTGCTGATTATTTCGCACGACCGCTATTTTTTGGATAATTTGACCGACCACCTTTTTGTGTTCGAAGGCAAAGGTAGGATTAAAGATTTTCCGGGCAACTATACGGAATATGCACTTTATCAAAAGAAGAGAGAAGCGCAATTGAAGAAAGCAGAGAAGCCTAAGAAGGAATTAGTCCGAACGACTGCGGATACAGAGACCCGCCGCAAACCTACCTATAAAGAAACGCGGGAGTTCGAAGCTTTGGAATTAGAAATAAGTGAGTTGGAGAATGAGAAAACACTCTTGCTCAATAAGATGAATCGTGGGGAGGGGACGCCTGATGATTTCACGAAATATGGCATACGCTATGCCGAAATTGAAACGATTTTAGAACAAAAGTCGGATCGTTGGTTGGAGTTGGGGGATTTGTTTGAGAATTGATAAAGGATTAAAAATAAGTAATAAGGTGTTATTGTAAAGGTTTTTAAGCTATTTCTGACATTGAAATAGTGGTGTCCACAACTATTCTTGTGGTGTCTTCTGTTATAACGATTGTGTCTTCTGTTATAACGATTGTGTCTTTTGTTATAACAATTGTGCCTTTTGTTATAACAATTGTGTCTTTTGTTATAACAATTGTGTCTTTTGTTATAACAATTGTGTCTTTTGTTATAACGATTGTGTCTCTTGTTATAACAATTGTGTCTTCTGTTATAACAATTGTTCCTTCTGTTATAACTATTGTGTCTTCTGTTATAACAGTGTTGTCATCTGTTATACCTATTGAGCCCACAACGATATTTGCACTTTTCTTATGTAAAAATGGTAACGATATTTTGAAATGGATTTCAATAGAAAGAAGGAATAATTTCTCAAAGATTTTGATGGGAAAAATTCGTGCTTTTAAATAATTGCGTAATTTTGTAGAGAAATTCATAACATCTATCGAATCGAAAAAAAATAGTATTACTATAAATCACAAACAGATATGAAAGTCTTTAAGAAATTTCTTGGGATCTCCTTAGTTTTTGCCTTCGGCATGTGTTATGGTCAAACAGACAGTTCGCACTATTGCAAACAATATATGCAAGCTATTGATTATTTGAGAAAAGAAGCTATGATTAAGTCAACATTTCAGCTTGATGACTATAGATTTCAGGTATCGAATCACCTGGTTTCGGGAGGCATTGACCCTACTTTCTTCGAGCAGTTTATGTCTTATGTTTATAAGAAACCCTTTGATTCCATTGATAAAAAAATCATTGACGCTACCTATGGGAAGATAGTGGAGCAGCGTGTGCCTACTATTTTTACCATAAAATGTTTGCTTTCCGATAATGCTGCTAACCTGAAATTAAATTTCGCTCGTGAAAATGATACGGTGTTTGGGATTACAATTTCTGCGATTGAAAATCTTTCGATTAACAAAAAACATAAGAAGACGAGGAGTTTGATTAGCCTCGAAATCGGACTCGACTATTTATTTATTTTTAATCGTGAAAACAACATTGAGTTTGTGTTGAAAAAGGAAATTGTCATGGATTGATTTTCGTATGAAACCTGTCATATTATAGTGCGAATGTAAATAAAAACTTTACCAAATTTTAAATCGTAAGCTCATTTTTACTAATTTTGCATACAATTTTAATAGGAAAAAAGATATCCGCGTGAATACAGAGTATAAAAAAATGATACGCTCCATGTTATTTCCCCTCATGGTGGTGGTGGTGATGTGGGTGGTGAAGTTGGTGGAAACCGTGCTGAAAGCCGATTTCTCGAACTACGGTATCCTGCCCCTTGCTACCAAAGGCTTGGTGGGAATCATCACAGCACCCTTCATCCACGCGGATTTCGAGCATTTGACTGCCAACACAGTGCCTATGTTCATCACCGTGAGCATTATCTTTTATTTTTATCGCGAAATTGCTTTCAAGGTGTTTTTTCTCGTATGGATTTTTACCGATGTGTGGGTATGGTCTTTTGCGCGAGGCACGTCTTTCCATATCGGTGCAAGTGGATTGGTGTATGGCTATGTCACATTTTTGCTTTTCAGCGGTTTGATTAGGCGCAACGCCCGTTTGATGGCTATTTCCATGCTGATAATTTTCTTATATGGCGGCTTCTTTTGGGGTATCTTTCCCGATTTCTTCCCGCACCGCAACATTTCGTGGGAATCGCATCTGATGGGCGGTTTGTCGGGTTTGATATTGGCGATATTCTATCGCAAACAAGGCATGCAACGCGAGGTGTATCATTGGGAAGATGAGGACGACGACACCAATATTGAGTATTTATTCCCGGATGATGAAAGTGAGAAGCCCTTGGGCAGCTCCTAATTATCTGCCATAAAAATTCAAGAGCCTTTATTGATTTTTAGATTTTTCGTGTTTCTTGTTGATGGTCTGTGCGGCAAGATATCCCGTAGAAAATGCTGCTTGAAGGTTATATCCGCCTGTGTCGCCATCTATATCAAGCACCTCTCCGGCAAAGAATAAACGCGGGACAAGCTTCGATTCCATAGTCTTGGCATTAACTTCATCGAGGTTCACGCCGCCCGTTGTCACCATCGCCATTTCAAAACCTCCAATAAGAGCTACCTCAATCGGAAATTCGCAAAAAGCCCCTGTGATGGCGTTGCGACGTTCTTTGGTGATATTCGAAAGTGTCTCCAAAGGGTCAATGTTTTTTTCTTTAAGGATGATTTGCACTAAGCTTTTCGGAATATCGAAGCGTTTCAGAAACGATTGCACCGTTGCTTTGCCTTCCTTTTCAGAAGTTTCGATAAACAGCTTTCTGAAAATATCAGATTCTAATCCTGTGAAATTAAGTTTGATGGTATCGCCTGTTTCCATATAACGCGAGAAATCGAGTATACCCGGACCTGAAACGCCTCGGTGTGTAAAAACAATATCGCCACGATGTTCGGCTATTTTTTTGTTCGCACGATATAAATATATCAGCAGATTTTGAAGAGAAATGCCCGCCAATTCCGCAAAATTCATTGTTGGATTGAAGATAGGGGTGAGGGCGGGTTTCGGCTGAAGGATGCTGTGGCCAAGTTGCTTTGCAAAATGATAACCACTGCCTGTGGAACCCGTTCGGGGATAGGATTTGCCCCCTGTGGCAATGATGAGATGATGTGCCGTAAAAACATCCGTTTCTGTTTTTATCACAAAGGTATCATCTTCTTTTGATATGTCTAAAACATCTTTTTGATAAACAATTTCGACCTCATTTTTGGCACAACTTTGCAACAAAATTCGAAGCACATCCGACGAGTTTTCTGAATTGGGAAACACTTTGCCATTCTTATCTGTAAAGAAATTCAAGCCTTTTTCCTTAAAAAATGAAATCAGTTGGTAATTATCAAAGCTAAGCAAGGCAGGTTTCAGGAAACGAGCATTTTTTCCGTAATGATCAAAAAACATTTTAATCTCACAGTCGTGGGTGATGTTGCATCTTCCCGAACCGGCAATCAAAAGCTTTTTGCCTGCCGTAGCATTTTTTTCAAGAAGTAAAACGGGTTTTTGTTCGCAATGCAATGCCGCAAACATGCCGGCAGGACCTGCACCTATGATGATTGTTTCAACCGACTTCGCCATCAATCATGCTCTTTGCGGCTGATTTCGCGCTTTATGTCTTTTTCTTTCAGCGATTCGCGTTTGTCATACGAATGTTTCCCTTTGGCGAGTGCCACGATGAGCTTCGCCAAGCCTTTTTCATTTATAAACAAGGAAACAGGAACTATCGTAAAGCCTTTTTCCTTCACTTTGCCTAAAAGTTTCTTCAGCTCACGCGAGTTCAATAGGAGTTTTCGTTCACGTTTGGGGTTATGATTATTGTAGGTTCCGTAGGTATATTCGGCAATATGCATATTCAGCACAAAGAGTTCATTTTCTTTAAAAGTGCAATAGGCATCATTGATATTGGCTTTGCCCTCGCGTATGGATTTTATCTCCGTACCTTTAAGTAATATGCCCGCGGTGAATTCTTCAAGAAGAAAATACTCAAAACTCACGCGCCGATTTTTTATATTTATTGTAGGAGTTGCCATGTGTTTGAAACGAAGTTTGACTGAAATTGTTATTTATTTGGTTCTAATACGTATCTTTTTTTAGGATTAGAAATCAGCCACAAAAATACACAAAATTTTCTTTCTATCTGATATAAATGTTAATAGTTGTTAAAGGATAGGCGTTCTAACGGCTAATTTCTAAATTATTACTATCTTTGCAGCCGCAAATTTTAAAACGATTAACTAATCTATAAGAATGATGGAAAACAACAATTACCTTAAAGGAGGTGAATTTTTAACAAAAACAGCGGATGACATCTTTACGCCGGAAGAATTTAACGAAGAACAAAAAATGATTGCCGACACCTGCAATGATTTTTTGGACAAAGAAGTTTTTCCGATTCTTGATAAAATTGATGTCAACAATCCGGGATTGATGCGTGAGCTTATCGGGAAAACAGGAGAAATGGGATTATTAGGAATATCTATTCCTGAAGAGTATAATGGATTTGGTCAAACGTTCACCACCTCAATGTTGGTTAGCGACAAACTTGGCTCAGGATTTTCCTATTCCGTGGCTTTTTCGGCTCACACCGGCATTGGTTCACTTCCTATATTATATTATGGAAATGAAGAACAAAAACAAAAATATCTACCCAAATTAGCCACCGGTGAATTGGCTGCTGCCTATTGTTTAACAGAACCCAATGCAGGTTCGGATGCCAACTCAGGCAAAACCAAAGCAGTGCTTTCTGAAGATGGAAAGAATTATATATTGAATGGTCAAAAAATGTGGATCACCAATGGTGGTTTTGCTGATGTATTGACTGTTTTTGCGAAAATTGATAACGACAAAATTTTAAGCGCTTTCATCGTTGAGCGTAATTTCCCCGGCATCACTTTTGGTGCAGAAGAAAAGAAAATGGGTATCAAAGGCTCATCAACAGTACAGATATTCTTTAATGACTGTGTGGTTCCTGTCGAAAATATGCTTGGCAAAAGAGGCGAAGGTTTTCGTATTGCCTTAAATATCTTGCATATTGGTCGTATCAAATTGGGCGCAAATGTGATTGGCGCTTGCAAACGCGCTACCTTGCATGCTGTGAATTATGCCAACGAACGCAAACAATTCGGCTCACTTATTGCTAATTTCGGTGCCATCAAATATAAATTGGGCGAAATGGTTGTGAAAACATGGGGCATTGAATCTGCTGTGTATCGCACCGCAAAATATGTTGACGACACCATTGATATGCATGTGGCGGCCGGCATGGACAGAACCCAAGCTTATTTGCAAGCTATTGGTGAATATTCGATGGAAGCTGCCATTTTAAAAGTATTGGGCTCCGAATCTCAGGATTATATTGTGGATGAAGCCGTTCAAATCCATGGCGGCATGGGCTTCTCAGCCGAAATGCCTGCCGACAGATGCTATCGCGATTCCCGTATCAACCGCATTTTTGAAGGAACCAACGAAATCAATCGTTTGGTTTGCGCTGATATGATTTTGAAACAAGCCAAAAAAGCTGATTCTACTATATTTGATGAAGCAAAAGAAATCTATACCGGTATCGCTGCATTCAAAAATGAGGCTCTGACTACTGATAATTACTTTGATTATTACGGAAAAGTAACTTCTTATTTCAAGAAATCCATATTGCTGATCATGAGCAGAGCTTATGAAACCTTAGGCAAACAGTATAACACAGAGCAGGAAGTGATGATGCACATTGCCGACATCACCATGCAAGCTTATGCTTCCGAGTCGCTTATGTTACGCGTAAAGAAAATGGTGAACACTTTGGGCGAAGAAAAAGGTGCCATTTACAAAAAGATTTTAGACGTTTTTGTGTATGAAGCAGCCGCAAAAATCAATAAATCTGCAAATGATGCCATCAATTCTTTTGCCGAAGGCGAAGAATTCACCAAACTTAAAGGTGCTATGGTTGCATTGACTACGCTAAAACCGATTAATATCAAAGAAGCTCGCAGAGCAATTGCCGATAAGCTCATTGAAGATAATACGTATAACTTCTAATGATTTATTTATGAAATGGAAAAGCCGTCTCTGAAATAAGTCGGCTTTTTTTTGTCTATAAAGAATAGTATGCTATAATTTTTGAGGATATTCGTAGGGATAGGGCTCATTAATCATTCATCGCACCCAAACGATAGATGCTTGCTTCGCTACCGAGATTTTTA
>CAIOJS010000310.1 GCA_903858655.1 uncultured bacterium
CCGCTGCCGCTGCCGCTATCGCTGGAGCTGCTATTGACTTGAAATTTGCCGATGGCGGAGGTACAAGTCCAGCTACAGCATACCGTATCTATCGGACATACAAAAATCAATCCGTATTGAGCGAATTTTATCCATTGTTCGAAGTATCGCTTGCCGATCTTTCTGCCGGTTATGAAGGAGCTGGTGGTCAAATTATTCGTGATATGAACCGTTTCTTACCAAACACCGATCAGGCTATGCTTGTTCAGTTTGATAACGAAGTAGTTGAATTTGCTCAGCTTGCACCGCTTATGAAAATGGACTTAGCTATCCTTTCTCCAGCGTTCCGTTTTATGATTCTGTTATATGGTACACCTTTCCTTTATGCTCCCAAGAAATTGGTTCGTATCGTGAATATAGGTACTTTCATAAAATAAGAAAAAGATTGTTAAACTTAAAAGAGGGGTTGGGTTTTACCTTGCCCCTTTTTTATTAAAAATAGGAAAATGAAAATTAAAGCAAAGAATTTGAATTTGAAGAGCACCAAGATCATAGTGCCATTCGATGGACTAATTGATATAGATGCTAACGGTGAAACCGAAGTATCGGATAATGCCGCAGATATATTGGTAAATGGTACTTCTGACTGGGACTTTGTTTCCGGTGCCGCTAAAGAAGTCAATCCGGTAAACGAAGCTAAAAATGTAGCGAACGAAATTAAAACAATGTCTATCGAAGAAATGAAAGCGATTGCCATTGCAGGTGAATATCCTGAAGTCGAATGGACTAAATTTGCGAATAAACCGAAGCTAATGGCTGGTTATTTGATCAAAAAGTTCAACGAAATGCAAGCCGCAGAGCCGGAAGATAAAGAAGAGCCGGAAGCCGGAGTATAAATCAACTTTAACATTGTTCTGATATGCCAAGTTTAAAGCTAAAAATACAATATAATAAGAACGAAGGACTTGTAATGAGTCCAACGGAATTACGCGAAAATTATTTGTTCGGCATTCCATTTAGCGGTAACGACGGAAGGAAAATTTCCAATCAAGCCGTTAAAGAGCATATCATAAACGCTCAAAAGAAAATCGAAAACCTTTTCAGCATTAAATTCAATAAGCAAGTTATTGAAGAAAGTCGGGATTTTGTACGACAAGAATTTAACACTTGGGGCTATATCAGAACAATGTATCCAATAGTTTTCATAAACGAATTAAAAGGAATGATTAATGACGTACAGCAAATATCATATCCTAAACAATGGTTATCTATTAAGAAAATATCTGAAATTGCTATTTACCGGAATGTTTATTTAGTTCCGAATAATGGTAATGGAACTTCAATGGATAGTCATTCTATTTCTTATAACGGATTGTCTCCAAATATTCGTTGGATGGGGCAGTCGTTCATTCCTAATTATTGGAAACTAAAATATATAACCGGATGGAATGAAATTCCTAAAGACTTACTTGATTTTGTAGCGAAATATGCCGCTATTAACGTATTGGGATTACTTGGAGATATTCTTTATGGAGTTGGTATTACAAGTATTCAACTTTCGTTAGATGGCGTATCTCAAAGTACTCCATTATCAAGATCAGCTCAAGGCGGAATCTTTGCCGGAAGAATAAAACAATACACCGAAGAAATCAAAACCGAAATGCCGAATTTAAGAAATCAATACAGAGGCATAACATTCGAAGTATTATAATGGAAAAGAAAAGCATCATATCAGACAGAAAGCCTATATTCCAAACTCCAGCTAATGTAGTTAATCCTAATGTCGGATGGAATGTAGATAGATTTGAAGAGCTTATTTATGCTCACGGGTATGACGCTTATATTGATAGAGCGTTAAGATGTCCTTGTTGCGATAAGATATCAGGTCAAGCTCAATCAACCTGTTTAAATTGCCTTGGAAGAGGATGGTTTTTTATAGATAGACGAGAAACAAGAATTATCGCTCAATCTATGAATAACGTAAAAAAGTTTCAAGATTGGAGTGAGCTTAATCACGGCACCGCTAAAATAACAGCAAGAGGTAGCGATAAGATGGGATTTATGGATAGGATTATTCTACTACAACTTGAAGCCTATTATTCTGAAATCTTGAGACCTGTTTTGTATAAAGGCGAAATTTTTGCTTATCCTGTATATGAACCTTTAGAAATAACAAATATATTCCTATTCGTTGACGATGTTAGTAATTTGAAGCCTTTAACTCCAGAAATGTATCGTATCGAAGGGAATAGAATAATTTTTGATTTAGGCATTCAAGACTTCGTAGTGAATGAAGATTTCACTACTATGAGTAGTGTTCCTATAAATATTTCTATCCGATATTCTTATTACCCAGTTTACCACGTTTTGGATGCTAATAGAGAGCTTATGAAGGTTCGGGAAAGGAATTGTAGTTTCACTGACGAACAGTTAAGGGCAATGCCTATAAACGTGACTTGCAGGAAAGCTCATTTTATTTTCGATGCTCAAAA
Organism: uncultured bacterium; assembly: GCA_903858655.1. Taxonomy (GTDB): domain Bacteria; phylum Bacteroidota; class Bacteroidia; order Bacteroidales; family CAIWKO01; genus CAIWKO01. The sequence continues at coordinate 2,472 of CAIOJS010000310.1, forward strand.
GTTCGGAGCTGAATTAAACAATAATAATATTTCAACATGATTCCCGTCAGTATAGATTTATCAGGACTTCGTGCTCAATTCGGACTATCAGCTGATATGGTAGATTCTTTAACGGAAACTTGCATAAACGAAGTTACTGCCGCTATCTATGCTAATTGGACTGCCCTTGCTAAACAAAGATTAAATTCCACCCTTCCAGAATACCTTCAAAATCTTATCA
>CAIOJS010000311.1 GCA_903858655.1 uncultured bacterium
ATTTGTAACTGATGTTGCGCAAAAAAGAAAAAACCTTATTTTTCAAGCTTTAACCTTAGTAGAAATGATAGGCACTACACCCCTAACCTTATTACCTTATCTCCTCATAAATAAGGTAATAAGGTTGATTTTATCTCGTTTCCCTTTTCTACTAAGGTTTAAAAAAATATAGAAAATAAGGTTATGCCTAACATCAGTTTGTAACTGTAATTTTATGAATGATGAAAATATTTCTAGTAGGTTTTATGGGCAGCGGAAAAACAACCTTGGGAGTTGCGTTGGCAGCGCATTATCATTTTGATTTTGTTGATAGCGACTGGATGCTTGAGGGAGAGTTTGGGAAATCTGTTACGGAAATTTTTGCGCAAGAAGGCGAAGATGTTTTTCGAATAGCCGAAAAGGAGGAGCTGCAAGATATTATTGAACAAGATGATGATTGCATTGTTGCTTGTGGCGGCGGGATGCCGTGCTTTTATGATGCCATGGCGGCGATGAATGCGGCGGGGACTACGGTATATTTAAAACTTTCTGCGGATTTGCTTTTCTCGCGTCTGCGCAAAGAAATAAAGCAGCGTCCGCTTTTGGCGCAGCAAGAAGATTTGCAAGAATATATTGCAGATACTTTGAAGCAAAGAGAAGCCTATTATAGCCAAGCCAAACATACTGTCATCGTGCAAGATGGAGATACTATTGCGGAGGTTAAGCGGAGGATAGTGGAGGCTGTGGACGGGGAGCAAGCAGGATGATATTGGCGGATTCAAACTCCAAATTCCAAGGGATGCCCCTACGAATCCCGACACTCCCGTTGGTTCGTGTACGGGACAGGTTACGAATATGCGAATTACGAATGGCACTTTTTGTGAAGCGTAGTGTTGTTGTATCATAGCGATTGTTTACCGTATTTAGGTCTTGAAAGCAAAATCTTAAATCATAAATCTCAAATCTTAAATCAAAAAAATCTTTCTATCCTATAAAAAAGTAGTAATTTTATGCCTCCAAATCCGTTAGGTATGGCAACACTTAGAAACATACAATAATTTATCGCAAAAGTATCTCATTCCATGATAAAACTAATCACCGTGGTCGGCGCACGCCCCCAATTTATAAAAGCAGCAGCCATCAGCCGCGCCATACGTACCCATTTTGCTGATCGTATCAATGAAATTATTCTGCATACAGGACAGCATTATGACGATAATATGTCGGCGATTTTCTTCGAGCAACTCGAAATTCCGCAGCCCAAATATAATTTAAGTGTCGGCTCGAGCAATCATGGCAAGCAAACCGCCGAGATGATGCTCAAGATAGAAGAAATCCTGCTGGAGGAACAACCCACCGCCGTGCTCATCTATGGCGACACCAACTCCACCTTGGCAGCCGCCCTTGCCGCAGCCAAAATCCATATCCCCGTGGTGCACATTGAGGCGGGCTTGCGCTCGTTCAACAAAAAGATGCCCGAAGAAATCAACCGCATCTGCTCCGACCACGTGTCCACGCTGCTGTTTTCGCCCACCCAAAAAGGCATCGAAAACCTGCAACACGAAGGCTTCAACGTCAACAACCGCCCGCCCTTCCATGTTGATAACCCGGGCACCTATCTCTGTGGCGATATCATGTTGGACAATGCTTTGTATTTCTCAAAGAAAGCAGATGAGCAACCCGACACTATCATCAAGCGCCTGAATCTCACCGACAGCAACTACATTTTGGTAACCTTGCATCGCGACACCAACACCGACAACCCCGACCGCCTGAAAGCCATCTTTCGCGGCATCAACACCATCAGCAAAACCCACAACCTGCGCATCATCTTTCCCCTCCATCCGCGCACCCAACGCAAAATTGACGAACTCCCCGACAGCGAAATCAAAGACATCCTCGCCAACAATCCTCTCATCGCCATCATCCCGCCCGCGCCATATCTGGACTTCATCCAATTGGAAAAAAATGCCCAACTCATCATCACCGACTCGGGCGGCATTCAAAAAGAAGCCTATTTCTTCAAAAATAAATGTTTGGTGCTACGCAACGAAACCGAATGGGTGGAGCTTATCGAGTTGGGTGTTGCCCAATTGTGTCCTGCCCACAAGCGTCAAATCGTGCAAGGTTTCGAAAGCCTCTACAACAAACACGACTTGCAGTATCCTCAACTCTATGGCGATGGCACCGCTGCCGAATTCATCCTCGCGCGCATCTTAGAGAACTTCGCCTAAGCGAGAACTACGCTTATGCTATAAAGAAATCTGTCCTCATCCGTGCTGCCCCGCATCCGCCTTATCCAAGAGCCGTCCTCCTCACCAAACTATCTTCCGCAGCCCCCTCTTTTTCAGGTATCCTTTGAGCAATATTTCGTAATCGGGATAATAAGTCGTACTGATTAGGCAGCTTCTCAACTCGGCAGGCTCCACAAGCTGCGTGGACATGTCCATATAGCCAAAGCCCACGTAGCGCATGTTTTCGACCATGATGATAGAGCACTCGCCCACGCTGCGTCCACGGTCAATCAGCACAAAATTCTGCTCCCATTTCGGAAATTGACGCAGCAAACGTTGCACACGCGCGTTATATACCGCCACATCTTCCATGCCCGAGCAGATGCCGTTGCATTTTTTGATGTGATGATTGAAGCAAGGCGAATGGGTCGCCATCAGCCCGCAATAGTTCACACACAACTCGAACTCGTCTATCCATCGGTCCAACATTTCGCGCGCACCCATCAACGAATTAAAAGACTTCAGTGTGTTGCCCGTTTCCAAAAAGTCTGTAATCTTCAGGTTGATGATGCCTGCCTCGTCCACCTCCCACACGATGCTGTGCGAATAGCTTTCGCTCAGGCGCTGCCGATTGTATTTGGGTTTATGCTTCTTGATTTCGGCAGACTCCAACAGCAAGGCGATAATCTCGCTGCCCGTATGCACAAAATCCACATTTGTTAGCTCGTGCAACATGCGCTTGCCTTTCTTGTCTTTTGTGTTGAAATGGCTTTGCGCCCGATTATACACATTGACGCTCTTGCCCACATAGATGATCTGCTGATCTTTATCCAAAAAATAATACACCCCGCATTCTTCGGGCAATTTCTTGAGGATATACTCTTTGATATTGTCCACCCGCCGCGTCATAATCCTGTCCACACCCATATTTTTATAGATGGGGTCGAAATCCTTTTGTTGCAAGAGCAACTCAAAGAGCTTGGCAGTAGCCACCGCATCGCCTTCCGCCCGATGACGCGCCGTGTTGTCTATGCCCAAGGAGGCGCATAAATTCCCCAAGCTGTAGGATATCCTTCCGGGCAACAGCTTCCGCGAAAGGCTCACCGTGCACAGCTTGTCGCGCTTGAACTTATAGCCCAAAGAGGCGAATTCCTCCTTGATGAAGTTATAGTCGAAACTCACATTGTGTGCCACGAAGATACGTCCTTCGGTCAGTTCGATGATTTTGCGTGCCACTTCGTGAAACTTGGGCGCATCTGCCACCATAGCGTCAGTGATTTTCGTCAATTTCGAGTAGAAATGACTGATATGACATTCGGGATTAATCAAGCTGGTGAACACTTCCACCACCTGCAATCCATCGTGCACCACGATACATATCTCCGTGATGCGTCCCTTGCGGAATTCAAATTTCCCGCCACAGGTTTCTATATCTACAATCGCAAACATCACTCGTTCTTTATACGTTCAATATCCACCTTCATGCTGCGCAAAAAACTCATCATGCTCTCCATGTTTATCTCTTCTTCTTTCTTGTCGGATGTTTTCAAACAGCACACAAACTCCCAAATCTCCAAGATATCCTTAGCGTGAAGCTCATAAGGGCTGTAAACCTTATTATCCGAGCGCATCTCGAAGGTAACGTTGCCGGTGCGATACATCCGTTTATATACGATGCCTTCTTCCCGCGACAACACGATATAGGTCTTGCCGTCTTCCACGTCTATGAGGTGCTCCACAAACTTGCCCACGATAAAGTCGCCCGTGCAAACCGGCAGCATCGAGTCGCCTTGTATCGGAAACGCGCGATGTTTTCCCGCAAACACAAAGGGCAGCTTCATCGAAGGCAGCATTTCCACATACTCCGGGTCGGAATAGCCGTTCAAATAGCCTGCCGAAGCCCGCTCGGTTACCACCTCTATCACATCCCTGTTTTCTTTGTCAACGATGATAGGAAACAACACGCGATTGGTGCCGATGTTCATCAAGGCGGCTGCGTCGGTCTTGCGCAGGTCTGCTTTCACCAACAAATCTATGGAAATCCTGAAGTATTCAGAGATACGTATCAGCATCTCTATGGGCGGCTCGTTGCGTCCTTCTTCATAAGCTCCAAGCCGCGCACGTGTGATGTTCATGTCGTCGGCAAGTGTCTCTTGCGAGAGCTTTTTTAACTCTCTTAAATGGCGGATGTTATAAGATATTGTACTCATAATTATATATTGCTACAAATTGTAGCGCAAAGGTACTACAATTAGTAGTAACTTTGTCAAAATAATAAAAATATATTTTGCAATGGAACGCCGTATCATACACATGGACTTAGATTCCTTTTTTGTTTCCGTCGAACGACTGATGGACAGCAGCTTGATAGGAAAGCCCGTCATCATTGGAGGCACCTCCGACCGAGGGGTGGTGGCATCGTGTAGCTACGAAGCGCGAAAATTTGGCGTCCATTCTGCCATGCCGGGCAAACTTGCCAAGCAAATGTGTCCCCAAGCGGTGTTCATTCGCGGCGATATGGACTTATATTCCAAACATTCCAACCTGGTCACCGAAATCATCAAAGAACGCTCCCCGTTGGTCGAAAAAGCTTCCATTGACGAGCATTATGTGGATATCACAGGCATGGATCGCTTCGTCAAAAGTAGTATGCTTTGGACACACGAGTTGCGTAGCGAAATCATTCAACAGACCGGCTTGCCCATCTCTTTTGGCTTATCGGTGAACAAAACCGTGTCGAAAGTTGCCACGGGCGAAGCCAAACCCAATGGCGAAAAACACGTGGATGCAGGCATCGAACGCCTTTTCTTGGCACCCTTATCCATAAAGAAAATACCGGGGATAGGCGGGAAGACCTATTCGCTGCTGCGCAATATGGGCGTAGAAAAAGTGGAGACCATACAGCAGATGCCTATGCAGATGATGCAAAAAGTGATGGGCGAAAACGGCGAGATGATATGGAAAAAAGCCAACGGCATTGACAACAGTCCCGTGGTGCCCTATGCGGAACAAAAAAGCATGAGCAGCGAAACCACCTTCGACAAAGACACCACCGACATCGAACAGTTGAAACGGGTGCTGATGCGTATGATTGAAAAACTGGCATTTGAATTGCGGAAATCGCGCAAAGTGACGGGATGCGTAACGCTCAAACTGCGCTATTCCGACTTCCAAACCCACACCTTTCAAAGCCGCATCGAATACACTGCCTCCGACCATGTGTTGCTCAACAAAGTGCTGGAACTCTTCAAAAAGAATTATTCCCGCCGAGTGTTGATACGACTGATAGGCATCAAATTTAGCAACTTGGTTTCGGGCTTCACCCAAATCAACCTCTATGAAGATACCGAAGAAATGATCAACCTCTATCAATCCATAGATAAGATACGCAAACGCTACGGGTTCAAAGCCATCATGAAATGCATAAACATGAAACAAACCCATGATTCTTAACGCACATTCCTATTATAGCTTGCGCTATGGCGTGATAGCCATCGAAGAGTTGGTGAAACTTGCCGTTCAACACAACTATAGCGCCATCGCTCTCACCGACATCAACAACAGTTCGGGTGTGTTGGAATTTGTGAAGCTGTGTGTCGAAAACCACATAAAACCTTTGGTGGGCATGGAATTCAGAAATCAAGACACTTTGCTCTATATCGCCATTGCCCGCAACAATGCAGGTTTTCGCGAAATCAACGAGCTGATGACCACCACCACCATGCAAAAACTGAAACTCCCCGCCCGCCCCGATTTTACGCATACCTATATTATATATCCTTACGGCAAAACCCCCACCGAACCCCTCCGCGACAACGAATACATAGGCATACGTCCTGCGCAGATGAAGAAACTGCTGCGCGAAAAAACCGCTGCGACTCAGAAATTCGTCATACTGCACACCTGCACCTACAAAGACTTCCAAGGCTTCGAAACCCACAAGAAACTCCGCGCCGTTGCCCACAACCTATTGCTCTCGCAGCTCGAAGCCCATCAGATAGCCGCCACCGACGAGTTTATGCTGCCCGCCAAACAACTCCTGCAGCTTTATGCCGACCATCCCCACATCATCCACAACACCGAACACATCATAGCCGACTGCAATTTCACCTTCGATTTCAAAACCGTTAAGAACAAGCGTATCTACACCTCTAGTGTGTATGATGATAAGCTCTTGTTGGAGAAACTCGCCTTCGATGGCATGAGATATCGCTACGGCACCCACAACAAAATAGCCCGCCAACGCGTCACCAAGGAGTTGGAGATTATTGACACGCTCGGCTTCTCGTCCTATTTCCTCATCACCGCCGACATCATCCGCTATTCTATGCAATGCGGCTTCTATCATGTGGGACGGGGAAGCGGCGCCAACAGTGTGGTGGCGTATTGCCTGCGCATCACCGACGTGTGCCCCATCGAACTGGATTTGTATTTCGAACGTTTCTTGAATCCCAAACGCAAATCTCCTCCCGATTTCGATATAGATTATAGTTGGAAAGAGCGCGACCAAGTGATAGAATATATTTTCAAACGCTATGGACGCCAACATACAGCCTTGCTGGGCGCCATGTCAACCTTCAAAGACCGTTCCATCATCCGCGAAATGGGCAAAGTGTATGGGCTGCCCAAAGAGGACATTGACCGCCTGATTAAGTTCCCCGACTCGCCCCTCAATCAAAGCGAAATTTGTCGCGACATCATGGCGCACTACAATGCCATCGAGGATTTTCCCAACCTGCGCAGCATCCATGCGGGGGGCATCTTGATTTCCGAAGAACCCATCACCGTCTATACTGCCCTCGACATGCCGCCCAAAGGTTTCCCCACCACCCAATTCGACATGTATCTGGCAGAAGACATCGGCTTCGAGAAACTCGACATCCTGAGTCAGCGCGGCATCGGACACATCAAGGATGCCGCCGACATCATTTATCAAAACCGTGGCATCAAGGTGGATGTTCACGAGGTGAACAAATTCAAAACCGACCCCGTCGTGCGCCAACAGTTGAAATCGGGCGACACCATCGGCTGTTTCTATATCGAAAGCCCCGCCATGCGCGGTTTGTTGAAAAAACTTCATTGCGACAACTATCTCACCCTCGTGGCAGCCAGTTCCATCATACGCCCGGGCGTTGCCAAAAGCGGCATGATGAAAGAGTTTATCCACCGTTTTCACCATCCCAACGACTTCACCTACCTGCATCCCATCATGGAAGAACAACTGAAAGAAACCTACGGCGTGATGGTCTATCAGGAAGATGTGTTGAAGGTCGGGCATCATTTCGGCGGTTTGGATTTGGCTGATGCCGATGTGTTGCGACGTATGATGAGCGGCAAATCGCGCAACAAAAAACACCTCGACGAAATCTCCGAGAAATACTATGCCCATTGCCGCGCCATGCAGTATCCCGACGCTTTGAGCAAAGAAGTGTGGCGACAAATCGAATCTTTTGCAGGCTACAGCTTCAGCAAAGCCCATTCGGCAAGCTATGCTGTGGAGAGTTTCCAGAGCCTCTTCCTCAAGACCTATTACCCCTTGGAGTTTATGATAGCCGTCATCAACAATTTCGGCGGATTCTATGCCACGCGCGTCTATCTCAACGAAGCCCGCAAAGCCGGCGGCACCATCCATCTGCCCTGCGTAAACCATAGCCTCATGCTCACCACGCTCTATGGCACCGACGTCTATCTCGGTTTTGTCCACATCAAATCCCTCGAAAACACCATAGCCGAAACCATCGTCAGCGAGCGCCAACAGGCGGGCAACTACCTCAGCCTCGAAGATTTCATCCTCCGCACCCACATCACACTCGAAGCCTTGCGCATACTCATCCGCATTGATGCCCTGCGCTTCACAGGCTCCAACAAACGCCAACTCCTGTGGCAAGCCCATATTCTTTTAGACAAACAAAGCAACAAACCCCAAGACCAAAACCTCAAACTATTCTCCGTGGCGCTGCCCGCCTGGGAAGTCCCCGCCTTGGTCCACAACCAAATTGAAGACGTTTACGACGAACTGGAGTTGCTCGAATTCCCCGTCAGCCTGTCGCCTTTCCAACTCCTGAAAACCGACTACCGAAGCCCCTGCAACGCCTCCAACATGATCAACCACCTGGGCAGCACCGTGCGCATGTTGGGCAATTATGTTACTTACAAATGGGTGCGCACCGTTCGGGGCGACACCATGGCGTTCGGCACTTTCCTGGACGAAGACGGTAACTTTTTCGACACCACCCATTTCCCTCAAAGCTTCAAAACCTATCCCTTCAGCGGCAGCGGCATCTATCTCCTGTTGGGCAAAATCGTCGAAGACTTTGGCTTCCCAAGCATGGAAGTTCAGAAAATGGCGAAACTGCCCGTGCATCCTGACCCGAGAGTGGGGTAGGAGGGTGGAAAGACCCAAATTCCAAGCTCCAAGAACCAAATTCCAAGTTTTTTTACCACGGAGGCTCCCGACCTGCGGTACGGGACAAGACGGAGAGCACTTAGAGACACTAAGAGTAACTAACCACATAGTCACATAGACATATAGTAAAATTATTTATTGTGTTCCCTGCCTGACTGCATCACGCAGGCAGGCTTGTGTTATTTACATTGTGTCCCTTGTGGTAAAAAAAATAATTCAACCACAAAGTTCACAAAGATTGGCACAAAGGGCACAACGTTTCTCTGTGCACCTCGGTGTTTTCCTCTATTCACTCTGTGTTTTAAAATAATCCTCCTATGTGGTTCAACCCAAAAAAAAACAGGAACACATCGTATCCCTGTCTTTTCCAACATCCTTTTTATCTTGTTTTTCCTCATCTGATGGGGAATAATATCGGGTCACTACCTTCCATTAAACCATCAGGAGTCACCGGACGAACTCTGAACCAGAGTTTCGTATCGGGAGTATAACCTTTCAGTTTGGTTTTGCGTTGTGTGGAAGCACCCGCAAAAAGCCAATCTTTGTCAGTAGCAGGTAAAGCGCTTGTGGCACTCACCTGCCAAATATAGGCGCCTGCTCGCGGAAAAGCAACGCATCCTATAGTCATCTCACCTGAACCAACGCCCGCGATAATCCAAAAATCATCCCGTTGCGATGGAATAGGTTCCTTAGATAATTCAAAACCACTACTGATAAGTATGTTTTCGTTTCCATCAGCTATCCCCTCAACATACCATGCCAGTTGTCGTAAAATATTTACGCTTTTTTTCTTCGACTCTTTCAAGTCCGATTTATCTTGCTTACTTCCATCTTTAGCTATGGCAGCTTTGGTTTCGGTATCATCCAAAGCGGTTTTCAGGCTGGCTAAAGTGGGATTCGGTGTCACGAAATAAGGATTGTTGTACATTTTGGTGTGAACCGAACGTCCGAACACAATGAGCGCCGGTGCTACCAGGCGCCAAAAACTTAACAAAATTCTTTTCATTCTCATAACTTTAATTTTTTTTGGTTAATATTTATGTTGACTTTAAAAAAAGGATGTTCTTTTGGAATTTGAAGCAAAGTTTCGTTTGCAACATCTGTAAATTCAGGATACTACATACAGTTTTTTCCGAAACAAATCGAACCCGGTCAGTACCAGTTGTAATCGGGTGAATACCACTTGTAATCGGACCAATACCACTTGTAATCGGTCGAATACCACTTGTAATCGGACCAATACCACTTGTAATCGGACCAATACCACTTGTAATCGGACCAATACCACTTGTAATTGGACCAATACCACTTGTAATCGGACCAATACCACTTGTAATCGGACCAATACCACTTGTAATCGGACCAATACCACTTGTAATCGGACCAATACCACTTGTAATCGGACCACTTCCACTTGTAATCGGTCGAATACCACTTGTAATCGGTCGAGTCTCAATTGAAATTACTTGCATGCCAATTATTACTGACTGAATATCAGTTGCCTTTGAGAATTTGCCATATCCTATTGAAGGGAAGACAGCACGAAAACCAACAAACCGCATAGCTTCGACCGAAATACTCAAATTTGCATTCTGATTCGTTTTGCCACCATACAGATGGAACAGAAAAAAGCAAACCAAGTCCTGTTTCCGATTCAAATTTGCTATGTTGTTTCTTTTATTCATATTTATTTTAGAATTGTCAAATATTCTTTTTACTTTTGCTCTCTCATTTTTGGTTTTGCCATTAGTTTTATTTGCTTTCCGAAACAAAAGTACATCAAACGAAAAGCGAAATGCTAGGCATATCAGTTAACGGTAGTATCTTTTCAGTTAACGGTAGGTTTTGGACAGTTAACGGTAAAATGGGGTTTGGGAAGGGATTTTGTTTTATTAATAATGGATACTCAAAATATAGAGAGAAAAATTTTTAGAAATGTTGAAATAAGTTCAAATTTATGCTTTGCTATTTTGAAACTTTTTTGAGTAATTAAGGATTAATAAAAAAAGTTCACAAACTTAATAACAACAATAAAAGAATTCTGTTTACTATTTATGAATTAATACTTTAACATAATGAAATACAATTTAGACTTTTTAGGTCCTTTCGCATTTGAAGAAATGATTCAGGCATTAATGCAGAAAGAATTAGGAATAGGAGGAACAGTTTTTGGAACTGGCAAAGATGGAGGTAGGGAGTATGTTTTTGAGGGCGAAGCAACACTTCCATTTCCAAATACGCAGATTTCTTGGTCTGGATATTGGGTAATTCAAGCAAAGTACAAAATGCCTAATTCGCAAGAAAAAGATAGTTTTAATTGGCTAAGAAATCAGTTTGTTGGAGAAATGAACAAGTTTAATGACTCTGATAAAAAATTAAGAAAGCCAAATAATTATATATTCATTTCCAATGTAAAACTTTCAGGTCAAGCTGAAGTTGGTGAAATTGATAAAATGAATTCATTTATTGAAGGGTATAATGACTTTATTCCAAATATTCATTTTATTTTATATGATGATTTATGTTCAATGCTTGAAAACAACAGAGATGTTGCAACAGCTTATTTGTCATATATATTGCCTGGTGACGTGCTTTCTGAACTTTTTAATTATTTCAAGAAGGATGAGGATAAAATATCTAGAATAATTTTAAATTATTTGCAGAATGAATTTAAAGATGATTCTTATTCGAAATTAGAACAAAGTGGAAGACGTACAGATGACAATATAAAAATAGAAAACGTTTTTATTGACTTATTTGCCTCAGAATCAAATATTATTGATGCAGAATTATTTC
>CAIOJS010000312.1 GCA_903858655.1 uncultured bacterium
TCAGACGGAGTCGGTGCAATTCTTTTCAGCGTTTTATTCGGTCAAATTAACCGGAGCTATGATTGAATCAATCGAGGCTGGAAATTATACTGCCCCACTTTTCAATAAATTTTTAAAAAATGAATTTTTAGAACCTCCCTAATGCAATGAATGATAGAATGATGTCAATAAACCTTTTAAAGAAAAGATTATACATATTTAGGTTAGTCATGGGGGTTAAATGGTCACATTTTTGAATCAAGCCCCTTGCCTGTTTCAAGGTGATCGAAATTGGGTAAATATTCCTTTAAAATATCAATAATTGCGTCTTTGGTAACATTTTTTGATTCAAACAATTTATGAAGCCGGTCAAAAATATCATCAATTTCCTGAATCGATCTTTTTTTTGAATTTTTTACAACTCCTAAATTGATAAAAGAATTGTTGTCCAATACTTCAGTTTCTGTAAAAAATTCTTCAAACGATTTCTCTCCGGAAGTGTCTGAGCCGAAGAAGTATATTGGGTAGGAAGAAAGAGGGGGCGAGGGGGCGGGGGGGCGAAGGGGGGAATGGTCACTTTTTAAAAGTAATGCTTTTTGTTTAGCTTCTTCTTCGGTTTGACAGATGTCGGGGGTTAAGCCAAGCTCCTTGAGGAGATCCAATGCAATTTGATCGAAGGGTATCATATCGCGTTCTTCGTCCAATTTTGGGAAGAAGATATCGCCGGATTCGCCCATTATGGAGGCCATTAGACACAACTCACCGGATTCCTGAGGAGAGACAAAAAAACGGCGAATACCTAGTGGGCAGGACCAGGGTTGCAGTTTGCTTAACCTTTCCAAAAAACCCAAGGGAAGACTACCGTTGGAGAAGGCTACATTGGCGAAGCGCGCAGTTTTGATGGGCAAGCTGTCCGAATATGCCATTATTAATTCTTCCATGAGTTTTTTGCTGGCCCCCATGATATTGACAGGATTGGCCGCTTTGTCTGTAGAAACACAGAAAAAATGTTCTGGTGGAAATTGCAAAAGAAGATCCAATAGTTTGCGCGCACGTAGCACATTGTTCTCAATCATGGCTTCGATGGAGAAAATGTCCTTTTCACTACGAACATGTTTGTGGGCAGCAAAATTGGCTACAATCTCAAATGGACCATGTTGCCCGAAGATTTTTTCAAATACATCATCTCCAAAGTTGACCGGATAGGTAATAAATTCTTCAGGTATATTGTAATCTGTTGAACTCCTTAAATCGCGCACCAGTTCGGTTAAGCCATTTTCGTTAATGTCGACAACTACAAGCTTCTTGATATTGAATTTCAGGATTGCTTTGATATAGGATGAACCAATAGTGCCAGCACCGCCAATGACTAAAACAGATTTTTTGTTGATACGGGAATTAAGTTCTGTTTTATATTTCAAAAAATCATCACCCAAAAGGCTGTTAGGTCGTTTGGTGACAAAAGTAGATATAAAGTTTTCGAGGTTGAAATTTGATATCATCTTGTTGTTTAAAATATTTTCTTTTAGATGGATTGTATTGTATAGAGTGAGCTATTTCATTTTCACGTTTTCCAATACAATTCTTTTACTATCCCTTCAATTCCCACCCATTTTTGCCCAAAATATTCCAATATATTCGAGAAATACAATTTCCATGAAATGAATATTGCCAGAAGAGGGGAAATAATCGGTGTAACTTTTAGGGATGTTATTTTTTCTAATATTATAATTTGTAGGAGCAGGAATGGGCGTTTGTCCAGCATTGCGAAAATGCATAAGTGCACGTGGCATATGGGCTGCATCTGTAATGAGGTAAAGTTTGTGAGCTGTTCCAAAGCGTTTTAAGTACTCAGCCGCTTCAGATTTGGTGTTCCATGGTTCGGTATTGGTGGAAATATTTGTCGGGTCGATTCCTAGTTCCTGAGCTGCCATTGATGAGACCACTGCTTCAGGTAACGGATTATTGTCTGCAGATCCGGAGAGAATAATCACACTTTCAGGTAGTATTCGATGAAGCCGCATGCCTTCCGTAAGTCTTGCCAATCCTGATGAATTTAATTGAGAACAATATGAAAGCCTTTCGTCTGTTTCGTAGCCACTACCTAGTATCAGGATGTGAACCATTGAATCCATGGACATGGATGGAGCCCTATTTCCTGAAGCTGACAGAATAGGAGGATATTGATTTTCGAGTGTTGCCAATAGTTTTTTTGGAAGAAAGGGGGTGCTGATTAATAAAAACCAAAATAAGGATAACCAAAGGCCCCATTTTGCAATTTTTTTTTTGCCTATCCTGTGAAATACAAGTGCCGCAAGTATTAGCAGCCAAAATAGAGATAATGGAGTTAGTAAAGATTTGATTAACTCACGAAGAAATGACAAGAATATCATTAATTTAAATTTGCTTAAAACTATCAAGCGTTTTCTTCATACCCGCTTTTGCAGACACCGGCATTTTGCTAATTAAAAGGGCTTGTTTAATTTTGACATTTGAAACCACATACGATTCAGTGAGTTTTTTGAGCCGTTCGCCATTTAGAGGTAAATGAAGAAAGTCTCCAATCCGGGCGATTGCATTCATTAATTTAACCGAAATATTCCAAATCTTCACGCTCTTGTTCTGTGAAGCTGCAATTAAACCGATCAATTCATTGGTTGATAGTGCTTCATCATCGGCAATCTGATAAACTCCTGATTCGATATTTTTCTCAATTAACTGTTGCACAGCAAAGGAGACGTTATCAATGGAGCAGAATGATCTTTTGTTATCAAATGCTCCAAGTGGCCAAGGTAATCCTTTTTGAACAAGTATATACAAAAGATTAAGATTCCCTTTATTCCCCGGACCATGAATCATGCAAGGCCTTAGAATATACACCTTTTTCTCCACCGGTTGCTGAGCTTGTTGAAGCACACCCAGGCGCCCCCTCGAATTATCGCTTCCTTGCCATGTCTCTAATTCATTAAATATATATCTTTCTGCTTCCTGCTTCGATTTACCATAAGGTGTTTGAGGATTGGGTATCTCACCTTCCAAAAGCCGTTCTCCTATAACACTATCAGCAACCGCTTTAACTGAACTAAATAAAATAAACTTGGTCGCTGATGACTTCAAAAAATATTTGAATATTTTTTGAGTTAATCCAACATTGATATCGAAATATTCCTGATCAGATGAGGTATTTTTCGTGTCGTGTGCTTTGCCTGCTAAGTGAATAATTACCTCTACTGGAGGAATGCTGTCTAACTCATTCCACCGAAACGTGGATAAGATCCCATCCTTCTGAGGAGATACAATGTCCAAACCGTAAATAGGGTGTTGTTTGCTAAAGGCAGTTACTAAATTATTGCCCACGAAACCGTGAATGCCGGTGATTAGAATATTCAATTAAGCAAAGAGCTTGTAAGATTCATATATTGTTCAGTTACTACTTCTTTCGAATAATGTAATTCAATTTCAGTTAATCCCATTTTACCCAGTTGAATTAGCTCTTCTTTTTTTATCGATTTGAGTAGATAGACAATTTGATCAGCTTTCTTGCTTGTATTTCTCTCTTCAATTAATAAAGAACAGTTCTTATCTTTTAGGAAATTATTTATTGGTGTATTCGTACCGGAAGATACCAGCATTGGTTTGGCACAAGCCATTATTGTATATACTTTCGAAGGAAATCCGTGACCCTCTGTCTCGGGAGACATGAAAATAAATTGTAAATCGGAGTAGGCGATCAGAGAAGGCATTAATTCCCTAGGTTGATAAGAGACAAGATGAATATTCGTTAGCCTATAGGCATTAATCGCTTTTACCAAATAATCTTTCATAACTCCTTCTCCAATGACGAAAAATTCAATTTCGTCTTTTTTTACCTGAATCGCAATGTTGATTAGGGTAATCCAGTCTTGTGCATGTCCAATGTTACCAGCATACATTAATTTCAGAGAGTTTGTTTCAGGGAAATATTGTTTGTCTATTTTAATATTACCTGAAGATAACGGCTTATATATCGAAGTGTCCACAAAGTTTGGGATGATATGAAGCTTCGAGGGATCTTCAAAACGATCAACAATTGTGTCATAAAATATTTTATCAACTGTCGTAACTGTATCAGAGTGATTGTAAACAAACTTTTCAAGCCATTTTAAGATTGAAATAACTCCTCTTGATTTTAGTCCTCCGCTTTCAATTAGTAAATCAGGATAAATTTCCTGTACATTGTATATTACTTTTGCTCCTTTCAATTTGCCCAGGATAATATTAATAAATCCAAGTGTTAACGGTGGGGATGGGGATAAAATAAGATCATATTTTTTTTCGAAGATTCCGAGCAGGAGCGATGCAAAGTGCCAATAAGCGAAACCGAGCATCCTGAGATAAGAACTTTTATATTTCTTTTGTGGTATGTGCTTAACTATTATACCCTTGTAATCACTTACATAATACAGCCCAAGCATGCATCGTTTCAAGGGTTGTGTTTTGCGATCATCTTCAAATAAATTAAAATGAGGTGTTGTTGTAAGAACAACCACCTCATAACCAACTTCTTTATACTTAAGTGCAAGATCATTATAAAGATAAGCAGTGGAAACTCTGTCCGGGCTGAAAGCAATGCAGTGTATAAGAATCTTACTCATTCCAAACGACCCTTTTTACATAGTCCGTATAACTTAAAATAATTCTCACAACTTTGGCACTTACATTCGGCATTGAATAGTCAGAAACAGGCAATAATGTTCGCTGGGTTTCCCTTTTTTGACTCTCTAAGAGAACTAATCCCTGGAGTATCCGATCAGAATTTAATCCAACCATCATTACAGATGCTTCCTCCATGGCTTCCGGTCGTTCGTGCGCATCTCTAATATTAAGAGCCGGAAAGTTCATAATGGACGATTCTTCCGAAATTGTTCCACTATCTGATAGAACTGCTTTGGCATTCTTTTGCAAATGGTTATAATCGTGAAATCCCATTGGTTTCATTAGTTGAATCAGCGGATTAAATTGAATATCTTTTTCGTTGATCTTGTTTCGTGTTCGGGGATGTGTGGATACAATAATTGGCAAAAGGTATTTTTCTGCAATCAGGTTAAGAGTAGTCACTAATTTATCGAAGTTGCCGGAGTTGATGTTCTCTTCACGATGGGCAGACACTACGAAGTAATTTTCTTTTTTTAGAGATAGGTTAATTAATATATCTGAAGAATCAATTTGTATCATGTTTGCGCTCAAAACCTCATACATCGGACTTCCTGTTTTAATGATCCTATCTGCTGAAAGACCTTCTCTTAACAAATATTCACGGGCTATATCGCTGTAAGTTAAATTGACATCCGAAATATGATCGACAATCTTACGATTAGTTTCTTCCGGCACTCGCTGATCGAAACAACGATTTCCTGCTTCCATGTGGAAAATAGGTATATGACGTTTTTTGGCAGGTATCGCGCAGAGGCAACTGTTGGTATCACCCAAAATAAGGAAAGCATCTGGGTTTTCATGCTCGAGTATCGGGTCGATGTTGATAATAATCTGGCCTATAGTTGTAGTTGCATTGGCTCCGGCAGCATTTAGAAAAAAATCTGGTTTACGTAGTCCGAGGTCTTTGAAGAAAACTTCATTGAGTTCGTAATCGTAATTTTGACCGGTATGTACGAGTATGTGTTCGATGCTGGCTGTTTTGTCGAGTCTTTTAATGACTTCTGATAAACGAATAATTTCAGGGCGTGTACCTACAACCGTTAGAACTTTGAGTTTCTTCATATCTGAATTTTATACCTTTTCAAAATAAGTATCAGGATCATTCACATCATAATGTTCATTGATCCAGAAAATAGTAAACAGTTCTCCTTCTCCAATGTTGGTGATGTTATGAGTAAACCAGTTAGGCATATCGACGAACGAAGGTTCTTTCCCATCCAATTCAAACGAAAGAACTTTGTCGGTACCAATTCGGCGAATTTCAATTCGAGCTTTGCCTTTGATCACAGCAAAACGCTCTAATTTGCGGGTATGGAAATGATTTCCACGTGTAATACTTGGCAGAGTAGTCGAGAATGAAACTTGACCTCCACTATGCAGTTTCATTGTTTCTACAAACGAGCCCCGATCATCGGTATTCAATTTTAGTTTAAACGGAAAAAAATCAGCGTGGTCGATATAAGTTAAAAACGTTGCAAATAAATCTCTTTTGAAAGAGGTATTTAATGACGGAATTTCTCCGTTTTCAAAGTAATCTATTTTAAAAGATTCCAAGATCTTTAATAAGCTGGAAACTTTCAATTTGATGGTATGCGGAACGGTGATTTCTTCAATTACACAGTCGTTGGAGTGATTGGTTTGAATAAATTCAATCCTATCGATAAAATGTTTCACTAATTGTGAAACATATATCAGCTTAACCCCACTGTCTACTACAATTTTAGGTTGTTGCTTATGTGTTAACTGATGACAAAAAGTAGCTATTACAGAATTATAGTATGGATTTCCGAAAGGGCCATAAACATTGGGAATGATGAAACCGCTAAATTGTGAAGAATTTTTATCGGCCCATTGTTCTAATAGTAGACGACCTACTTTTTTTGATTTTCCATACAAGTTATCTTTCTCTTCCTGGATACTAGATGAGAAAAGAATATGTGGAGTTGAATGGGTTAGTTCACAGGCAGTAATTAACTGATTAACGAGGCCAGTGTTGGTTAGATAGATAATTTCTGGGTTATTGTGGCGGTTCATGGCGGCAAGGTGAACAATGGCGTCACATTTTCGAACAAATTCCCTTAATTTGATTACTTGCTGAAAGAATGCATCTTCAAATGGGATTCGCTCAAATTTATCGGGAAATAATCCAAGAGTATTGTACAAGTGGGTACCAATGAATCCCGATTGCCCAGTGATTCCAATTTTGATCATTCTATTTTTAATCTTAGTATTGACTGATTACTTCTCCTAAAATATCTCTTCTGATCAATGGTAATTTCAATAACAGCTCTTTTGTCCCCTCAACATTCAACCTTCTAGTGTTGTGCGAGTTGTAATCTTCGATCACAGAGATATCTTCTTTACCTTCTGAAAAATAGGATGCATAATTTAGATCACGTTTATCAGCCGGCACGCGGTAATAATTACCCATATCAATGGCTTTTGCCATCTCCTCACGATTAACCAAAGTTTCATACAATTTTTCACCATGACGTGTTCCTATTACGCGAACAGAGTTTTTAGATTGATAGAGATCAATCAATGCCTGTGCCAAGTCTTGAATAGTGGAGGCAGGGGCTTTCTGGATAAACATATCTCCATTTTCTCCATTTTGAAATGCATACAAAACAAGATCAACAGCATCTTCAAGTGTCATCATAAATCGAGTCATGTTAGGATCGGTAATGGTCAGATCTTTCGCATTCTTTATTTGATCTACAAATAAAGGAATTACAGAACCCCGCGAAGCCATTACATTGCCATATCTTGTACCACAAAAAACCGTTTCATTGCTTTCTCCCATCGACCTGGCTTTGGCAATCATAACTTTCTCCATCATTGCTTTTGAAATTCCCATCGCATTTATTGGATAAACAGCTTTGTCTGTGCTAAGAATAACTACACGTTTCACAAAATGTTCCAAAGCAGAATCCAAAACATTTTGCGTGCCTAGTACATTTGTATTTACAGCTTCAATTGGGAAGAATTCGCAGGATGGCACTTGCTTCAATGCAGCAGCATGAAAAATATAATCCACATTGCGCATCACATTGTCGACACTGCGTTTGTCTCTTACGTCACCAATGTAAAATTTGACTTTAGGATCATCTAGGAGATGTCGCATATCATCCTGTTTTTTCTCATCACGTGAAAAGATACGGATTTCCTTGATATCAATATCTAAAAAGCGATTGAGTACCGCATTACCGAAGGAGCCGGTTCCTCCAGTGATAAGAAGAATTTTATTTTTAAACATTTTGAAATATTTCAATTTAGTTGTGAACAATTTCAGCTAAAAATCTAAATGTCTCATCTGCACATTTTTTCCATGAATATTGCTTCGCTTGGACAAATGCCGCATGTGCCAACGCGGTACGTAAATCACTAGAATTGATTAATTTAAGTAATGCTCCAGCAATGTCGTCCACGTTCTCGGGATCAAAATAAACACCAGCGTTACCTAAAACTTCAGGCATAGGTCCCATTGATGAACAGGCCATTGGAAGTCCAGCTGCCATTCCTTCTATAAGGATATTAGGCAAGTTTTCACAACTGGATGCGAATACACCAATATCTGCAGTTTCATAAAATGTATCCAGTTTTTCGTAAGCAATTCCACCCCGATACTTGATAAATATGCCTTCGGGGTCAACATCATTAATCACCTTCTTTAGTCGTTTCATACCCCTAGCAGGAGGACCAATTAGTTCTAGAACAATGTGAATACCCATTGATCTCAACTTTGAGACAGCCAAAGCTACTTGCCACTGGTGCTTATAAGGATCAACGATGGAAACATAGATCACTCTGCAGGGTTGATTTTGATTAAATTCATTAGTAAGTCTTTGTGCCCGGGGTTCCCGAAAAAAACGATTGTTGACACCATGTGGGATGATCATGTTCTTTCCTCGTAATGCGCCACATACTTTCAAGACAATATTGCGTGCATATGTTGTTAAAAAAATCACTCCTTTAGCCTTACGAAAGGAATGACTTTGAGACATACGTAAAAATAAAAACTTCAATGTTAACAAAGACCATCCGAATCGCCGCATCTCCCTCCACTCAAACGGAATTAGATTTTGACTTATTGTAACCATCGGCTTAAACCCACTTAAATCTGAACCGCCAGGGACAAACAAAAGTTTACAATTAGAATACTCAACAAGATTTTTTAATCTAAAGTATTGCCAATACAATCTAAAAGGCAAGCATCTGTCTAAAAGTAAAACAGGTTTCTTGTCGAGCCAATCATTATCTTTTATCTTTGCAAGTGTTGCCGAACTACCCCATACAATTACCTTATTAAAACCATGTAAGCAAAGGTTTTCAGCACCTAAAAGCTCAACAAGATGTGTAACACCGCCACCAGCCCTTATATTTGAAGCATCTATTCCAAGATTCATATTTTCTTTTATTTGATAGAAAGCATCATTTGGTAGTATCGATGCCAACATTTTGTACAACGTCAATCGAATTATTCTTAAAATTGAAGAAGCAAGTTCGGAAATATCTTATTTGCTTTTTAGAAGAGACCTTATTGAACCACTCTAAAATAAATTAATTTAAACAATACAAAACAGCTTGCTTAAAAGTTAGGAGTAAAGCCATTAAGCCTTTTTATCAATCTTATCAGACGATCACAGAAATATTCACCAAACAAAACTAGACCCCATTTGTATAAATAAAAGTATGAAGTACAACCGAAACCAAGCTCCTTCTCAAGTCTTTTAGCATATTTTAAAAAGTCACTAATACCATTTCTGCGTTGAATAGATAAAAAAGGATACGAATATTTTGATAAATCAATTTTAACTAATTCGGTGAGATTAGTTTTATGTTGGTCATCAATGTATTTGGTAAGTTCAAAATAAGCCTTTGAAAAATTAATTGAATTATCTATGGTTCTTTTACCAGGTGTATATCGATTCCTTTCCGATTCTGAGGATCCAAACATTGCTTCATCTTTACGAAATGATTGTATTGCTTGCGCCACTGGAAAATCACAATATACAGATTCGTTAAGGAAACAGACCTGTGCCATCAAATAAACCTGATACAATAGAGTACCGTCAAGTTTATTAGTGGCATAAATTAAAGCATCTTCTCTTGAAATTGTAAAACCGCTTATACATACACTGCGCTTAAAAAGCCAAGCTACAGTTTTGATACCTGCTGGCAAGACAACTGATTTTTTTAGGTACCTAAAATTTTCAATATTGCCATTTGAGTGAATAGCAATATATGAGCGAAGAATATATTTTATATTTCCATTCTCTTGAATGAAATCTAGAAAATGGTTGAGTGATTTGGGGATGAAAAGATCGTCATCGCCCATAAAAATAACAAAACGACCAGATGCCACTTCGACTAATTTGCGAATATTGCAATCATACCCGAGGTTAGATATATTTTCGAAATATTTTACATCATAGGATGATTGACGAGAGAAATCAATGACTGCAGATTTAATCTCTTCCCTTTGATTTGAACAATCTTCACAAATGACAATCTCTATTTTCATCGGATCACAATCAATCGAGTAAAGAAGTTCTGACAAGCTCCTTGGCCGATTAAAACTCGGAATGCAAATAGACAGCAGTGGTCTCATAAAGTATCATTATTTCTGAAAGGTGTTTGCATTATAAAGATACGATCATGCACTTCGTAACGAGCACCGCATCCTCTACACTCAATCCAATTGGAATCCCGTTTTAGTTCGTTTTGTTGACAAGCAGGACAAATGATTAGCGACAAAAGATTAATTTTATCGTTTCTTCTATTTTGTGAAAATAAAATACGGATGATCTTAAGTAGATAAAATCTCATCATTCGTCTGAACCCTTCTGATTGAATATTTGTTTTATCGGACTTCATTGGTTCCCAAGAAGCGTCAACATTCGGATTGAGAATCTTGAAGTTGATCTTATCCTTCCAATAATAACGTACATGAAAATCAAAAGGATTTTTAGGAATCAGCCTTCGTGTTACTGATGATTTTGCCCTATCTTCGTATAATTCAACTAGCTCTCTATCAACTATATGTGCATATTTTTTCCTTATAACCAGAGAATTATCTCGCATTGTCACTTCAAGTCGATGATCCGTGTATGGATTTATTCTCTCCATAAATGCATCTGGAGTTTCAATATAACCGGCATGGGCGACTCTCTGGAGCTCTGCCAAAAACTTTGCCGGTTCAGATGAATGTTCAAGAACATGAGCTGCAATAACAAAGTCAAAGCACTTGTCTTTGAACGGTAGTTTTTCACCGAAAGCCATGACTGTAAGTCTATCATGAACAAGAGGATCCCAATGCCTTTCCCGAGTTTCCTCATAGGCATCCAATAAAATATTTGCACGTGGGTAAGGATTGCCACCGGATCCGACTTCAAGTACAAGTGCGTTTCTCCAAATAGGAACATACAATCGACGAAGAGACCATTTTAATTTTTGCATTCCGAGGAATCCGGCTAATCTCATCAACCGGCTTTCATCAACATTACCAACAATCATTTGAAAAATATTTACAGATAATCAGTTATCTTTTTTCGCTTCAATAAATAAAGAATCATCAGGTCGATTATCAAGAAATTCTATATCAGGGACAAAGCCTTGACCAAAATGGCATCGCCGAATATCCTGAAAACCTTCATTCTGCAAAATTTTCGCAAGCATCTCATAATCATACATAAATTTGTGTCTGGAATAGTAGCTATCATCATCTTCTACAAAAAAATATGATAATAACGTCTGCTCCTTTTTACCTGATTGGTAGAGCGAAATTGCATATTCTAAGTCAGGAACTGAAATGCGTAAAATTCCGCCTGGTTTAAGTACACGATGCATTTCCTTTACCAGAAATAGAGCATCTTTT
This sequence comes from uncultured bacterium, assembly GCA_903858655.1. GTDB lineage: Bacteria > Bacteroidota > Bacteroidia > Bacteroidales > CAIWKO01 > CAIWKO01. The sequence goes on from CAIOJS010000312.1 coordinate 11,552, forward strand.
TGATACAAATGTTCAATGAAATGAGACGAATAAAAGAAGTCAGCTACTAGATCATTTAAAGGCAAACCGTATGATAAATCATGATGTATAAAAATATGTTCACGGAGTAATCGACAATACTCGTTCATACTATAATAAAGCCGGGCACCGCTAAATCTATATATATACGGTTGCAATATCTGTGGCCATGTTGATACTAAAGCATTAAAACTCCCATCTATATTTACCCAGCCGGGGGCAATCGCCAATCCACAACCAATATTAACTTTTATTGTAGTTAACCCTTTCGGCACTGCCACGCGCTGTCGCCTTTTTAAGAAACCAAGCAAGGCCACTTGACTATTAATTACACTTCGCAATATTCTCATTCGTTATTCCTCCTATGTACCAATGGATAATAAAACATATTGAAATTCATGAATCATTTTTGCTAACACCTATTACAACATGGTACTTATAATAATTCTAAAAAATTTATATATACCATATATATTTTTTGAACTATTTATCCATATTTTATAGATTTCTCTTAAAAATAATCGATATTCTCGAGATTTAAAATTTCGATTTGCTAATACACAATTATAATGCATTCTAATTGCTGGAACAATTAATTTTTGATGTTTAAATAAAACCACATCTTCCATAATTGCAGTAATTATTTTATTACCGCTTTCAATAATAACGGAATTAGACCGCTTATCGCGCTGCCAATCATAATAACGTACCAGAGGCCTTTTTATCACATGGCAAGGATATCTTGCAGCAATACGAATCCATAATAACCAGTCTTCGCCAAGGCTCAGTCCACTTCGAAAAGCTGGTAATAGTTCAATTAATATATCTCTTCGAGTTATAACAGAACTTGTCACAATGATGTTCCCCTCTAACAATCTAGGAAGAATATTTCCTTTGGCCTCATAATTTCTGAGTTTAAGCAAATTTCCATCTTTATTCCTAAATTCCGCGGAAGTTGAAACGAATCCAAGATTTGGAAATGCTACAAATTCTTTTAATTGGGTAGATAATTTATCCGGCATCCACTCATCATCGCTATCTAAAAAGGCTATATAATGTCCTTTAGCCATCATAATACCAGTATTTCGAGCGTTACTTACTCCGGAATGTTCAATTTCAATAATTGAAAGATTTGTAATATTCATACCTTTAGCAATTATTACACTTTTGTCTGTTGAGCCATCATCGATAATTATAATCTCGATATTGTTAATTTTTTGAATTAGAATGCTATCAATAGCTCTCTTTATAGTGCTTTCGTTATTGTAACATGGTATTATAACTGATACAATGATCTGTCCTGCCTTCAATTTACTTTTAGTCATTTATATAATCTCCCATCCTTGAGGTATTAAACCATCGAAACCCCATGCTGTAAGTCCTTGAACCTCTAATTTTGGCGTTATAATTATTTTATTATGATATTTCGCGAGCCAAGATCCCCACCAGCTAAAAGTACTATTTGCCATAATAAAATGACGACATTGAGTCATAAGCCATAGATCTGCGTAAGAATTCGCATCACCTCTATTGTTTGTAATACAAAAAACTCTGTTTTTAGGCATTATTAGCTTATCCATTGCAGCTTCGGGGTCGTCTGAAAAAAGAAAATATTGAGGTGCATCTAGCCTTTTTTCCATTAAAGCAATAGCTCTCTTATAGTAATCTTGAGAAACGTTATGTTCCTCAGTACTTCCAGGAGACGAAAACCACCTTACATGAACAGCAACTGCATTGCAATTGCGAATAATGCTTGCTATTTTATGATTCTCTTGGTCTGTTGGTGGAATAATCTTGAGATCCTCTCTAATTATCTCTTCAATGTCCTTGAAATACGTTTCACTTTGCCAGTATCCATCAAGGTATATTATTCCAGCTACTTTTAATTTGAGAAATTGGTTATTAAACTCCTCATTAAAATCAGACCACTTCTGCTCTAAATATATCCTTTCTGAGAAAGGTTTTCGGTTAGAGGTCCACTTTAATAAGCCCCGTCGGTACCGCTCAAAAGGTTCAAGTCGTTCATTTGAATTTGCCTGTCGCGCTGAAATATTAAAATGGTTAAGCATATATTTACTCGAATATTCAAAATCTCGCTTAAAGCCAGTTACCGTATCAATAACAAATTCAGCATTGTTAACCAATGCTAATCTTCGAGCAGCAGAATAGCAGAACAGCTGATTTCCCAGACCTCCCTTTATACGAGAAATGATTTTACTCATACCAAATAAAACTTATAAAATAAATCAATCAATCATAATAGAGCTTGCAAGACCACCACGCTTTGCAAACCCTATCAGCAAAACTACGTTTGAGATTTGCTACTTTTAGCTGCATTAATATCAAACTAAAAATAACGCATAGGAGCCTTCCCTGCATAAATATAGAGTTTGCGTAGCCTCTTTGTATCAACTATGTGTTTCAATTAACGGAATACTTATATTATCTCGGATAGTCATTGCCGGAATGATTGAAATGGTAATCCAAAAGAATGGAGAATTACTCATGTCTAGAAACATACCATAAAAGAGAATACTCGAAAGCCCTATTAGACCCATTTGACTGTTGCTAATTAAAGTTCTGCTTTGCATGAAGTCACTTTTTCGTGCTATTTTCATCAACGATTTGACCCAGTGGATGAAAAGAAGAAGGAAGGGGATCAAAAACACTAAACCAGCACAAGCACCAACGCTGAGATACATATTGTGTGAGCTGGTACCGCTAGTGTTTTTAACGATATCTGTAACCGAGTCATAGCCAATATCGCCACGATTAAACCACGCACCCCAGCCTATTCCAAATAAAAAATGATCGAAAAATATCTTTAAGTAAGTGATTATAAGATCAAGCCTATATTCATTTTGAATATTTTCAAAGCGATTTGAAAATATATCATATGCATAATATAATGCAATGGGGATGCTGATTATAAGCACTGATACCAGTGCGATTTTTTTTTGCATCAGTTGTGATACTCCGAACATGATGGAGAAGAGTATAAACACCGCGAGTCCTCCCCTTGATTGGGTCATGACTACTAGGGCAAAATACACTGCAAATATTACAACAGGTCCAAGAGCACGCCTTGCGGCTTTAAAAGCAAATACGCATGGCATCGACATACAAAGAAGAGTGGCCAAATCGTTTGAAACAAGCAGTCTACCGCCACCTGCAAAAATGCTTTCATATGAACCATATGGTAAGCGGCTCGGTTCAATAATAAATAGGCAAAGATACCAAATAATGAAAACGATAAGTTGGATTGCGACAACTTTCAATGCGAGATTACCAACTTCACCAATCTTCATAGTTGCAGTCAACAACACCCTAGAGATAATTGCACAGGCCGTTGCAGCTAAAAGAAACCTGGCTAATTGACCATAGGTAAACGCTGATCTGAAACCTAATACGCTTGATGTGATGGCCGCAATCATCATCAGTGACAGCAACATTATCGTAATCTTGTCTGGATGTACTTTGCTTTCACGGTGTTTCATAAACGCCGCCAACACATATTCCAGTATTACTAGAAAGGTCATAATGTCAACATAGGAAAAGTATATAGCGTTTACAGGACAATAACATTGTTCTAATGGTAAGGCTGCAATCAAGAAAAGGCATCGCTCGACGATGCCTTCAGTAAGACCATAGAACAGAAGAATACATATGGCTGCAAATGGCACAATCTCCAAAGGACCTAGCGCGTGATAGGCAATCAATATCAGAATGAATGTAACGAGCCTAGAAAAGAATGCACGCTTTGTATACATTGAGGCTATGGATTATTTTGACACAATAGTATATGATTCTTCTTTGACCGATATGGGAAAAGCCAGTTTTAAAAGTTGCCCTGCACAAACGTTGTCTGACATATTGTCAAGTACCCATTTCCTTGGTTCCATACTTAATTTAAGGTTAGCTATTTGATCCAGCAAATTCGCAAAGTCAGTTAGATTAGAGAAAAACCGTCCAGTTGCGTTGGTCAGCCAAGGGGCCGTTGAAGATTCACATGCCTTTCCTTGAATGCTAAATTTTGTGTTTGACCAAAGCAATGTGGGCTTATCCATGGCCCATGCCTCAGCCCATGCCAAACCCTGAGATTCAACGTGACTAAAACCAACCAAAAACTCACAATTACATAATGCTTCTCTATACTGCTCAGGAGTGTACCTGCCGACATGAATCCATTCCACGCTATATCCGTGTTGCTCAATCATTTCGCTAAAAGAATGTATATTTGAAAATGGACCATCATTTTCTTTCACATAGAATAGTGCGGTTTTTGTTTGAATGGTGGCTTCTGAAGGTTTCCAGTACTCCGTGTCTACACCTGCCGGCCATATCGCACAGCGTCCTTGCAAGGTCGGGAGATCTTGTTCATAAACGGCACTTATCCACTTGCTCGGCACTAGACAAACATCAACTTCCGAACCCCATAGTTCAGGATACTGCGAAGGTAAAAGCATCAGGTTCGGGCCTGCAAGAAGGCGGTGGATTCTTCCTTTTCGTTTCCAACCGATAGCCTGACGTAGCGCATCAAGTCCACTTAAAACGACTACTACATCGTCGATATTTATTAACTGTTGCGGGTTGTAAATATGTGGTATTAGAGTTTTCTTGAATCCTTCGACAA
>CAIOJS010000313.1 GCA_903858655.1 uncultured bacterium
ATCAGTACACTATAATGGTGAAACGGCATTATCTTTTTCTCATTCTAATAGAACTAATCGAACAGATTATTCGCGAACATTTGAGTTCTCTGTGGTAAGAGATACTTGTTGTAAAATTTTAAAAGGCAATAAAAATACTTTGATAATAAGTTGTTTTAAAAGTGCTTTTCATGAATTATTAAAGATAAGTAATAGCTCTACAAAAATTATTCAATTTCTAAATCTTACAAAAGAAGTCTTAAGTTGGTTAGATATTAGTTCTAATTATGATGACAAGAGCAATTGTTTAGACAATAATAGTAATTGTCAAAGCAATCAAAATGATATAATCCTTTACGATCTTTTTGTACACTATAATTCATTTTTTACTGATGATCAAAAAATATTTTATTGGTTAAACAATGCTTACTATAATTTTGAAGCAAAAAATATTAGCTTGCCTAATAGTAATGTGAAATTAAGTTTTTTTTATTGTTTAGATAATTTGCCTTTTAATGACAATTCCCTTTTTTCTATTACTCAAGAGTTAAATAAATAATTCATCATTAGTAGGTAATTTGCAATTTCACAATTTTTAATCTGTAGTTTGCACCTAAAATATTTGCTAAAAATACCACAATGCAAATATACTACATTTACATCACTTTCATAAAAACCAAAATAAAATATTTTTGAAATCATTCAAAACATTCCGCCCCGCTGGGGCTTAAATTCACACGTGCATATTTTTTTCTACAAACAGCCCGCCTCTCCAAGGCTTAAAAAATTATTTCCCGCCCTGTTTTAGCCTCTTTTTTCAAGGAGTTGGGGTTAAAAAAAAACTCTTTTTCCTTTATGTTTTACCTTTATTCCCTCTGTGGTAAAATAAATCAGCAAGTCGGAGTGCGACTCCAAGTCGCGCCCCGACTATCATTAATAGTCATACATATTTTTCATTTTTAATCCAAAATTCAGTTAAATTACAGCTGCAAAAGGGTAATGCACATCGACGCAAGGGCAATGCACATCGACGCAAGGGCAATGCACATCGTCGCAAGGGCAATGTATATCGACGCAAGGGCAATGCACATCGTCACAAGGGCAATGTATATCGTCGCAAGGGCAATGCACATCGTCGCAAGAGCAATGTATATCGCCGCAAGGGCAATGCACATCAACGCATAGCCAGTTCACATCGTCACGCAGCCCGTTTAACTCGTCCCGCAGCTTAATTAATTACTTCGTGTTCATTAGTGCTCTTAGTGCCTCAGTGGTTTATAATACCCTATTACTCCATCATCAACTTTATAACCCTTGATTTGTCGGCAGTATGCAGTTCCACAAAATAAATCCCGCTGCTGAGCTGTGGTAGGGCAATAGTCACTTTATCGGACATCACAGTCTGATTTTCATACACCATCATCCCCATCGAATTATAGATACGAATCAGTTTGAGATCCTTGGTTGCTTTCACGCTAATGAGGGAATGCGCAGGATTCGGGTATAAAGAAAACTCATCTGCGGATAGCAGGGCGTTATCCACACCTCCCGGCTGCTCGATGGTGTTGAGGGTGGTGTTGGTAACCACAGGCGCATTATAATCAAAATAGATATAAGCAGTGTTCTTTATTTTGGTCAAAGGGCTAAGACCTGCTCTCAGTCGTATTTTATAGGTAACATAGCCCATACTGTTCAGCATATCGGTTCCGCTGTCGGGCAACATGATGTTCTGAAAATTGAAAATCATCAAGCCGTTGGTGAGCGAATTGCCTTGCATGGCGTTGCTAGATGAAACAATTTGGAATGTATTGATGTCGAGATTCGAACTGATGGTGTCACATATTTTGATGTTCACCGCGGGACCTGTGCCCGTGTTTTGGAAGTGAATCGTATAAAGCATTTCGCCCGTTGTAGCAGGGATATAGCCTTGGCTGCCCAATCCTTTTGGGGCTACTTCTTTATAATTCGGATCAAAAGAGGAGGCTAAATGCACACATCTGTTGTAAGTATTGTTTGCCAAGTTCACATCATTTTGAGCCGTAACCTGCAAGGATATGCAAAGAGAATCAGCAGGCGTGGCAGTGTTGCATACATGTGCGGAAGTGAGTACGGAGTTGTATAAATAGGGACTTGGATTATAGACATCAGCTATGTTATACCACACCGTATCGCCACTTGCAGCATGAACGACATTGTCGGGTTGCCATGGCAAGGTTGTATCCACTATATAGGTGAGGCAGGGAGGGAAAATCAGGCGTATTTGTCCGGGCGTTACCGCACCGCTGCAAACAGTTTTCAATATGCTTACGTTTGACCAAAGCTTTACATTTTGCCCGGGCCACCAATTTCCTATCGGCGTGAAGGAGTTGGCAATGAAATCAAACTGAGGTGTGCAGGCAATAGAAAAATCTTCAACGGTCAAGGCATTGCTCACGATGTTGGTTGCGTGGGGCTGACTTGCCGAACACTGCACATTATATCCATTCGTTAAAGTGCCCATGCCAATCGTGTAGCTTCCTGCGGCTGCATTGGTAAAATAATAATGCCCTGTATTGTCAGTAAAAGCAAGGTTGGCATTGCTGCCCTGCGATAATTTCACACTTTGATTTGTCAGATTTTGGTCGCCGTTATCAATTGCACAATTGCTGTTGGCATCGTAAACAACCTGTCCCATCAAAGCAGCACTGAAATTGCAGGGGAGCGATTTGAGAAAATAGCCTCTCGACTCAGTACTGTTTTGAACACCTGCCTGGGTTATTGATCCGATAAATGGCAAACCACTTACAGGATTGATGTTGATTTGATTCGATTTGCAACTTGAATTATGGATGTATTGTCTGCCCACGGGTATCCATGCGTTGTTGAAAAAGCGTTTCACCGTTCCTGGATAATAATTAAGATATTGCTGATTGTAATACACAAAGACATTGCCGCCATTATCCACTGCCAAGTCCACATCGCCCACATAACCCGTGGCAATAAAAGAACCCAACATCTGCCACGTTGTTCCATCGAACTTTTGACACAAAGGTTGATAGGAGTTTGATTGGTCTTGATACACCACATAAAGCTTGTTTTGCGCATCAATTTTAAGCTTCGTCAAGTGCGACTGAACCGTTGAAACAGTCCCTGAACCAACGGTTACCCATGTGGAACCATTGTATTTCTTCACCATTACTTCTGTCCCTATGCCGTTATCAGAATACGCTACATATTCATTGCCAAGATGGTCAAATTTGATATTACAATAGGCAGAGGAACCCACCGTGAAGTTAGCCGGTCCTTCGCTAACCCATGCTGTGCCGTTAAACTTCTTAACATTGCCCTTCAAACTGTTGTTTACATCGCAATAGAAAATATGCGGTTGATTGGTAAGCGGATTGATGGCAAGCGCCACATCATAGGTACTATTAATCACAGCTCCGACATACACCCAAGCTGAGCCGTTGAACTTCATCACATAAATATCGGCATTGTCCTGTCGAAAGGCTACATAAGGAACACCTGTGGTGTCGAAAGCAATTTTAGCCCATTCTGTGAAACCCGTATTGAAACCGGGTGTCCCGACATTAACCCAATTGTTGCCAACATATTTCTTCACACTAATCTTGTCGGAATACAAGGAATCAGAATAAACCACATAAGGTGTGCCGAATTTATCGAAATCAAAATAAGCTCCGGCTGAGCCATTGATCGAAACAGCGCCTGTAATACTGCTGCTGCCAAGTATTTTTGCCGTTGTGCCATTATACTTCATTACCGCAAAATCTTTCCATCCAAACAAAGGCGAAACCGTTTGTTCCGTATAAATAAGATACAGGTCACCGTTGGTTGGGTCCATACTCATACCCCTGTAATACGCATATTGGGTTGGGATATACACATTGGTGGGGGCAATATAACTTGAAACAACGCTCCAACTTGAGCCATCGTACTTTGAAATCTCTGCCTTGGTGCCTGTAACTTTGGTATAAGATAAAAATGCATGATTCGATTGGTCGAAGGCAAGGAAATTATACCAGGTTTGATATGGCACAATGCCGGGAGTTCCAAGGTAAGTCCAGGTGCTACCATTCAGATACATCACACTTGTCAAACTTGAGGCACTGTAATCCTGAAATGCAATGCAGGGAACATTATTGTTGTCGAAAACCACACCTGAATTCCATGATGCATAGGTAAAGGCTGACGAAACAGTACCCGCAGCAACCCACGCAGTCCCGTTAAATTTCAATATGTTTAAGCGATTCGGCGTATAAGAACAATAGCTGACATAAGGCGTCCCATTATTACTTGAAATATGACATTCCCCCATCTGAGCCGTTCCAAAATTTGAAGTGCCCACCACATTCCAAGTACTCCCATTAAATTCCTTTACGGTAGAAACATTTACAGAATCCGTAAAGAAAACCAAAGGATGATTGGTGGATTTGTCAACCGTTAAATCAAATGCCCTGACGGTATCGTTCCCCATTCCTGCCACTCCGAGCACGCTCCAATTGAACCCATTAAAGAATTGAACCGTCAAGCGACGGTGGTTCACTGAATCCAAATAGGCAACATACACCCTATTCAGATTATCCGTAGCAATTTTAACGTAATCTGCCGCTCCTAGCGAAAACCCGGGAGTTCCGACAAAGCTCCAGTGATTGTTAACATAACGCTTTACGCTTATTTTTTTTCCATTCTCTGCATCACTAAAAGCAACATATTGTGTACCGTTATTATCAGAAGCAATAGACGGCTGATAATTGCTGCTCCCATCTGCCATGAAGAACATATCATCATCAGGTCCAACCGACTCCCAATCACATTGGGCATGAATGTTTGCATAATTCAGAACAAAAACAATACAAATTATTGCTTTTTTGAAGAAAGAAAATTGTGTTTTCATAATATTGAATTTAATGTTTACTATTTAGTTTGTTATTATATACTGCGGGAAAAGGTTATTTTATGCAAAAAGAGCCAAGTTATTCGTAGGTCTAAAATATGACATTTGTCAATATAACAAACATGATAATTGCTATAAATGATAATCCCATAAAAATTATCTTCTTTATGCTTAAAAACTATTCCTTTCTAAGCTATCTCATTATTTTATTTTGTTATATATAACGCCAATTTTCAATAATACTTGGGGTTTTCATAAAAATATATTTTTCAGAAGATGTTTTTTTGGGAAAATAAAAATGGTTTTGGAAGGAATTATATCATCAAAAACACAATCTAACAAACAAAAATTCATTCTAAGATTAATGCTCCTATCTGCGCTATAGCGCATTTAGATTCTTTCAAAGAAACAAGCATCATCCAATCGTGAAACATCTTTGGATATTCGAAGTAATTCATTGGGATACCTTTTTGTTTCAGTAATGATTTCAATTTTCGGCAATCTGCCAAAAGGATGTCATGCGTCCCAATAAATATACTGATGCGGGAAAGTCCTTCTAAAGATCCGTTGATGGGGCTTATCAGATAATTATCGGTGCTTGAAGTGCCTGCCCAAGCTTTTCCTGCCACCACTAAATTATCAACTCGCAAGGTGACATCCTGCTGCTCAATTTCTTTTATCTCAGGGTTCGTCATCCGTACATCGAGCCAAGGGGCTAACAATATGATTTGATTTGCCTGTGGCAGCGATTCCTTCTTTTGTTTTTCAGCCAAAGCAAGGGCAAGTCCACCTCCTGCCGAGTCGCCCATCAATATGATGTCCGAGGCGCTGGTTTTGGATAATATAGCACTATAGATGGCATCCAACATGGTAAATGCATCTTTATAATTGGCAGCGGGGGCTAAGGGATAGTCGGGCACTATGAAAGTGCAATTTGTTTCACGGATTATCTGAGCAATAAACTTCCAATGCTGATGAAAAATATTATTGATATAGCCGCCACCGTGAAGAAATAAAACATATTTACCCGATTTTTTTCCTTTCGGTGAAATGGCATACACATTCCTGCCACATACTTGGGTTATATCTATCGTAAATTCAGAGAATAATTGCTTCGGAATCGGAGCAGCCTTCGACACATAATGATCTCTGCCAAGTTTTTTCAGCAGACTGTTTTTCGGCAAAAACATCCGGGCAGCAAATTTCAAAAGACGCACTTCAAAACTTGGTGAAGAATGATGAACATAATTGATGGCAGTATCCGATGCCGTTTGTGCCTGTATATTCGAAACAAACATGAATATAACGCATACTATTATAAATCGTTTACGCATCAATTGTTTCACGGCTTGCTTTTACATGCTCACTAAGATACTCTTTACACGAGGGTATCACTTCGTTTTCCTGTCGGGAACCAACTCTTTATATTTTTTCCAGAAAGTCCACATAGCTTCCGAGCGGGCATCCAATAATAAGGAATTGACAACTTCCTTCTCAGTTTGTTTCACGGATAATATCAAGACATCGAGATATGCCAAATCGGTGATAAGCATGCTTTGTTCAAACATAGCTTCTTCCCAAGTATATTCACGCCCCGTTTTATGACTTTTATAGCTACCAAACAAAACCGGAACCGATATTTGGTGTGTTTCAACTGCCTTATAAATAGATTTAATTGAATCGCTGAGGGTTTCGATACGCTTCCGAATCTCATAAGCTTGTCCTGATTTATCACGTGAAGAGTTTTCAACAAAATAGAAACTTGGTTGGCTTGTATTGGCTCTTCCTTTTAAATCTTCCAAACCATAATTACTTACATCCTCATAGGGATTGGTGGTATGAATTACTTCGGTTTTGCAAGTATTCAAGAAATCAACCAAACTATCACTCAAATGTTTTATGGTAACAGCTTTCATATAATTTGGATAGAAATAATTGGGGAATTGTGCACAATTTATGGCAAAATCATTCATCAAATGAGTCGTTGCTGTGTCAACAGATTTCGACATGATGTTCACCTGAGTATCTGTAAAAGAAATGTTTTCAAATAAACGATTATAATAACTTCTATTGATGAGCAGAAACACTAAAGCAATTACAATTAAGGAAGGAAGCACTTTGTTTAGCGGACTGCTCTCCGAATTCTTTCTTTTTTGCACCATATATTTCAATGGTAAAAACCCAAGTACAAATATACAGCAAGCAAAATCAAAGATTATAGTGGCTCCTGGATAATTATTAATAAGAAATAATGTACCCATAGCTAGATAGAGGTATGAAACATATTTAACGATGTTCATTGCCATTTCCAAGCCACGCGTGGCAATTATCTTTTGTATGCAGAGCAGTATAATATAAGGCAATAAAAAGCCACTTATGCTACTTATAAGTAATATATCAGCACCAGGTACATGGAAGCTTTTGAAACAAACAGCTAAAACAATAAACAAGGCGGACAATAATCCGAATACGAGAGTTACTTTTTTCATATACTTAAAATTTATTATTGACTTTTAATCATCGTAAGCACCATTTTAAAACGCTCCACAGCATTAAGGGAATGGGGAATGTTGGCAGGCATGATAATACTACTTCCTGCATGCAACAGATGCGGAACACGGTTGATAAAAATTTCTGCTGAACCATCTACAATATTGACCATAGCATCGAAGGGGGCAGTATGTTCACTTAAACCTTCGCCTTTGTCGAAAGCAAACACAGTTACCGTGCCGGTTTGTTTTTTAATAATAGTGCGGCTCACCACAGCACCTACAGCATATTCCACCACTTCCGAAAAACGGAATGATGTGGCGCGTTCAAATTCATTTGTTTCCATAATACATTATTTTTAAATAGATTCATCAAAGATACGAATCTTCTTTCAGATAGAGGAAATAAAAAACAAAAACTTATATTATTCATCTAAAAAAAAAAGAAATCCTTAAATTCTTCATGGACCATATACCCTCGTAGCTTATACACACAAAAATATGTTTTTGACCTATCCGCTTCGCAGGGTATATACTCCAAAATATGTTTTTGACCTATTGAGCTCTGAGCTTATATATCCAAAAATATATTTTTGCCATATTGAGCTTTGAGATTATTTACCCGAAAATTAATTTTTGCCCTATTGAGCTTGAGATTATATATCCAAAAATATATTTTTGCCCTATTGAGCTCAAGATTTAGCATTATGATTCAATACTTTATGTTTTTTCTTGCTATAATCTAATCTGCTAATTCCTTTTTTACGATGAATATCTAAACAAAAAAAGCCCTATCTCAAAGAATGAAATAGGGCAAAAGAATTTATAAACTTAGCTATAAAAAGAAATAACTTCTGATTAGTAAGCCTTTGAAATTATGAATATGTATAATAATTTACTTCCGAAGGAGTTTCTGCCAAAGAAATTTGAAGCCAATAAGCAGGAGTAACTTTGTGACCGCTTGGAGAAATCAAACGACGTTTATACACTTCAATAACCGGGTTGAACATGATATCGTTCACAGCCACGGTATAGTTTCCGCTCAATTCTTCGCCTTGTTTCTCAGCTTGCACCTTCACTTCATATTTATTCAGTTCGAGTAATGCTTTTAGAAATTTCATGCGGCTTTCGTTCACGCCAGATTCTACAACCGAACAGCGAACGCCATCTATTTCGATGATAATATGTTTACCTTTATTTAATGACATACGTTATAATTAAAAATGAAAAATGAAAAATGAAAAACTATAAGTTGATTAGTTAATTGGTTAATTAGGTTAAATGAGTAGGACTATTAATTTCACTTTTAAAGCCCAAAGCTCAACTTACGAATCAGTTCATATATTGGGCTAGCGAACCCAATTGCGAATATGCCTGCAACACAAATAATCAAAGCCAACCTGTCGGTAAAGGTGCTTTTAAACTTGGCAATAGGTGCATCATTTTTGTTGATGAACATTGCTTTCACCACAAGCAAATAATAATATAATGATACGGTTGCGTTTAATACGGCAATTAAAACCAGCCAATAATAGCCTTTGCTTGCTGCCGAAGTGAATAAGAAAAACTTACCGAAGAACCCTGCTACCGGCGGTATGCCTGCCAAAGAGAATAAGGCTAACATCATAATCAAACTCAGCTTGGGATTGGTGCGATACATACCGTTGTAGTCGTCCATGCTTTCCAAACCTGTTTTATCTGAAATCACTGAAACAACGCCGAAGGCAGCTAAATTGGAGAATACATATACCAATACAAAATACACCACTGATGTCATCCCTAATTCGCTTGCACCCATAATCCCTAATAGAATAAAACCTGCTTGGGCAATAGAGGAGAACGCTAAGAAACGTTTCATATTCTTTTGGCGCATGGCGAATAAGTTACCGATGGTCATAGTAAGTATTGAAAGTAAATAGAGCACATCGCCCCACATATTGCTCAAGGATTTGAAAACGGTGAACAAAATGACCATAAAGATGAAGGCAGCAGCGCCTTTAGACACTACAGACAAGAATGAAGTTACATTCACGGGAGCACCTTCGTAAACGTCAGCCGTCCAGAAATGGAAAGGAACCAAAGAGATTTTGAAACTCATACCTGAAACAAAGAAGATAAATCCTAATACCAACAATGGTGATGCTACAAGTTTTTCGGCAACTTCGGTAAAATATATAGAACCTGTGGTTCCATAAAGTATAGACAAACCAAACAAAAGTATGCCTGAAGACAATGCTGAAGAAAGAATAAACTTGATACCGGCTTCAGCAGATTTGTTTTTATATTTATCAAAAGCTGCGAGTGCTGTCAATGGGATGGTTGCGGTTTCTAATCCGAGATAAAACATCAGGAAATCGCCTGCAGAAATCATAAAATTCATCCCAATCAACGAGGATAATAGGATGATATAAAATTCACTGATACGCTCGTGATTAATATCTTTCCGTAACCATGAGGCAGATTGTAACAGTATGATAAATACAGCGACATTCAGAATATTCTTGAACAAGATGACTAACTCACTTGTTTGATACATTCCACCGAAAAGCACGCCTGTTTTTGCAGGTAGAAAACCTACTATCGTATAAAGCAGAAACAATATTAAAGCGATAGGAATCACATGATGCTTCTTGTCGCTTTTGATAAATAATTCGGCTATCAGCACTAACAACACCACTCCTATCAGGAGTAACTCGTGCCTCATTATCAGAAATTGGTCTAGATTCATATTGTTAAATAAAGATTAGAATTAAAATGAAGATAATTGGTCAAGGATGGGTTTTAGACTCATACGAATCAAATCCGAAAGCCAGATAGGAACAATACCGATGAAAGCAACAGAGGCGATTAGAGTAATTGTACTTACTTTTTCGAACCATTTTGCATCGGTTAAACTGTTGAATTCTTCGTTACGAATTGGACCAAACAATAATACGCCAACAACTCGAAGAATATAAACCGCAGTAACCACTATTGAAGAACATGCAAGAATTGTTACCACCCGATGGAAGGTATCAGGATGTTGGAATGCGCCAACAAAAATGGTCATTTCAGCAACAAAACCGCTCAAACCGGGTAAGCCTAAGGAAGCCAAACCAGCGATAACGTAGCAAACAGCTAAGAATGGCATCACTTTCATCAAACCGCCCATTTCGTTTATCATACGGGTGTGAGTTCTGCCATAAATCATGCCGATTAAAGCAAAGAAGAGGGCTGTCATCAAACCGTGAGAAATCATTTGAATGATGGCGCCGTCCATGGCTGTTTCGTTCATCATCAATAAAGCAAACAAAACCAAACCGCAGTGACTCACCGAAGAATAGGCATTGATGTATTTCAAATCTTTTTGCCAAATAGCTCCAAAGGCACCATACACAACGCTGATGGCAGTGAGAATAATAAATATCCAAGCTAACTCATGTGCTGCTCCCGGCATTAAGAACATAGCCACGCGGAAACAACCGTAACCTCCTAGTTTCATCAACACACCTGCGTGTAACATTGACACAGCCGTGGGTGCCGAAGCATGACCATCGGGCGACCATGTATGGAAGGGAAACAAAGCTCCAAGAATACCAAAACCAATAAATGTGAATGGGAAGAAGAAACGTTGTGCCTCCATGGGGATGGTTATCTTAGAGATTTCCATGATATTAAATGTCAATTGACCGCCATTAGGAGCCGAATTGAAATAGATTCCAAACAAACCAACCAACAACAAAGCTGAACCGCCCATAAGCATCAGGGTAAGTTTCATAGCCGAATATTCTTTCGGACCAGAACCCCAAAGACCAATGAGTAAATACATCGGGATAACAGCAACTTCATAGAATAAGAACATGGTGAATAAATCGAGCGATATAAAGAATCCAAAAACACCTGTTGCCAAAACAATAAGTGATATAAAGAATTCTCTTGGCAAATCTTTCACTTCCCACGAAGCAAATACACCCGCAAATGAAACCACCGATGTAAGTGCAATCATAGCCACGGAAATACCGTCAACTCCAACTAAGTAATGTATGTTTAGGGATTGGAACCACATATAATCAACCATAAACAACATATCGGCATGATTTCCGGCATTGCGTTCAGCATAAAACATAAAGATAAGCACAATGGAAGTGATTAACTGTAATCCCATACCTATGGCAGAAACCAAGCGAGTTCCTACGTGGTCTTTGGTACATAAAATACCAATGATAGTCAATATAGGAATAATAATAAAAAGTGCGAGTATATTCATAATTCTAAACTATTATTGCCATAAATAAATAAAAATTAATGCAAAAGCAATTGCTCCTAACACAAAGAAGAATGCGTAGTGTTGCAATTGACCGGATTGAGCTCCTTTAATTTTGCGGGAAGTCAAAACTGTAACGCCTGCAATGCCATTCATAAACCCATCCACAACATGACGATCGAACCAGGCAACAGGGCGTGATATCAGATTGAAAATAATCTTTTTGGTAACAAACATATACACTTCATCAATATAGAATTTGTTGTAAATGGTTGTGTAAACTCCTCCAAGTCCCTTAACGATTTTTTCAACGCGCACGTTATCCTTTTTATAGAGTAGAAATGCGATTAATATTCCTACCAAGCCGATTGCCACTGAAGGAATAGCTACCATGAGATTGGTTTCTGATTCGAAAGGAAGTCTGTCGGAAGTAATCATTTTGCTAAACGGTAGGAAGCCTGCAAAAATTGATGCAATAGCTAAAAACATCAATGGAATAGTCATCACTAAGGGGGATTCATGTGGTTTGTGATGATAGTGAGGTTCTTTGTTCCAAAAGACTCTGAAGTATAAACGGAACATATAGAAAGCTGTTAAACCTGCCACCAAATATTCTACCATAAATAAAAGCTTGTTATGTTCATAAGCTGCCGCCAAGATTTCATCCTTGCTCCAGAAGCCACTTAGAGGAAATAGTCCGGCAATAGTCAAACAAGCAATCAGAAAGGTGAGATGTGTTATGGGTAGGTATTTACGTAAACCACCCATTTCATTCATGTAATTGCTGTGAACGGCATGAATAATAGAACCTGCTCCAAGGAACAATAAGGCTTTGAACATGGCATGTGTGAATAAATGGAACATGGAAGCCATATATCCCAAGCCTTTTTCGCCACCATAACCGGACACACCAAGTGCCAACATCATATAACCGATTTGTGATAGTGTGGAGAACGCCAACACTCGTTTAATATCAAACTGCGTACAAGCAATCACAGCCGCAAATAAAGAAGTGAATCCACCCACATAAGCAATAACGGTGAGCGCGTCAGGAGCCGCAAAAGAATAGAGCGGGAACAAACGTGCTACCAAAAATACACCAGCAACAACCATCGTAGCAGCGTGAATAAGTGCAGACACAGGCGTTGGACCTTCCATAGCATCGGGTAACCAAATATGTAATGGGAACATCGCAGATTTTCCTGCACCACCCATAAATATCAACAACAAAGCCCAGGTGGCTACTGACATACCTAAGAAGGTTTGCGTTAGATTGCGCGTTACTTCAATGCCGACAGGTCCCGTAATATTTAAAAAGTCGAACGATTTAGTGTAATAGGATAACAATAAGATACCCACCAAGAATCCCAAATCAGCAAAACGTGTAACGATGAAGGCTTTTTTGGAAGCTGCAACTGCTGAAGGACGTTCGTAATAGAAACCGATTAAAAGGAAGGAGGATACACCCACAAGTTCCCAGAAGATGTACATCTGAAAGATATTGGTAGCGACCACCAAGCCTAACATCGAGAAAGTAAAAAGCGACAGGAAAGCAAAAAAGCGTTGAAAGCCTTTTTCACCTTTCATATAGCCAATACTATATAAATGCACCATGAACGACACTGTACTCACCACCACAAGCATCATCACCGAAATAGGGTCAATAAAGACACCCATTTTGATTTGTAACGATGCACTCAAATTGAGCCATGTGATATTGTGAGCCAAGATTTGTTGATAGGCATCATCTATTCTTGGCAACTGGAAGAAATATTGATATGCTGCATAATAGGAAAGCAACATAACGACTCCGAGTCCAATAGTGCCAAGTACTCCCGAAATTATCGGTTTGAACTTCATACCAAGTAGTCCTAACAAAAGGAACATAAATATCGGTATGATTAAAATCCAAATAGTATAACTGAAATTTATCATTGTTCTGTTTTTCTTTTTACAATACTTTAATTTAGCGAACTAAGTTTCTGAATTTAATATTTCATTTCATCAATGTTCTCAACCTCAATATTCGAGAAACGACGATAAATATTAATGATAAGTGCAATGGCAACCGAAGCTTCTGCGGCAGCAATAGCCACAACAATTAAGGCAAAGAAATTACCTTGCATATTTTCGGGAAACAAATAAGAGTTGAATGCAACAAAGTTGATGTTTACCGAATTTAAGATTAATTCAATTGACATCAGCATAGTTATAAGGTTTTTACGAACTAAGAATCCGTAAATACCAATAAAAAACATCGCTGTGCTGATGACTAAAAAACCTTCTAAAGGGATGCCGTATCTTTCCATAATATTTATTTACCTTTTTTAGCAATAATAATGGCTGCAATCATAGCAGCTAACAATAATATACTGATGACTTCAAACGGTAGAGCGAAACCATTATGCTCTGTGCTTAACAGTTGTGTTCCGATGGCTGTCATATCATTTTTTATAGGAGGATTGGTGCCAGGAACAAAGGTATGTTGCAAAAACAACAGCAAACATAAACCCATACCACTGAGCGCAGCAGTTGCCGCCATAATTCTCTTTGACCAATGCGGTTGAGTGAATTTCTGATCAATATGACTGGTCAGTAATATTGAAAAGATGATCAAGACCACAATACCTCCGGCATAGAGCGCAAGTTGAACCCCTGCCATAAATTGATAGTCTAACCAAAAATAAAGCCCTGCGGTAGAAATCAATACAAATAACAAAAATACTGCTGCTCTGAGTATTCTACGGCTTGTTACGGTCAATATCGAAAAAACGATAATCATCGCCGCAAACAAATAAAACATGATTTTATATGCTGTCATTCTGCTAAATCTTTTACAAGTGAAGAACCTGGGTTATTTAAAACTTTCGTCAATTTATTTCGGTCAAATACGGCATGTTCAAATTCCTGTGAAAATGCCAATGCGTTAGATGGGCATGACTTTACACATAATCCACAAAAAGTGCACATGCTTAAATGATAGATATGGGTGCCAATAATACGTTTTGACTTACCTTCTGAAGTAATAATTTTGTCGGAGATTACTTCAATAGACCCGTTAGGACAATTCATTTCACAAATACCACATCCGTTGCATTTATGAAAATTGTTTGCATCGTGAGGCATGACAAGTTCGCCTTTGAAACGATCATACATTTGAAGCTTTTTGCGATTCTCGGGGTATTTCTGCGTAACAATTTTATCCAATCGAATAAAATATTTACCCGTGATCGTCATACCTTTTAAAAGAGACCAAACTCCTTTAAAAATACCTGCTATATAGTCGAATATACTTTTCATACACTATTTTATATACCATCCCATAAGGACAATTAGAGCTACTACAATG